>NZ_JBKXLD010000042.1:0-815 GCF_047010065.1 Allobaculum sp. | reverse complement strand
TTACTGAACATGCAGCTCATGTCCGTAACAGAAGAGGTATTGAATCCACTTAGATTCAGTTTCGACAGCGCTTTGCAGCTAATAAACATGCCACTCATATCCATAACAGCAGAGGTGTCCCAACTGCTCAGATTCAGTTCCGACAGCGCGTTACAACCATAAAACATGCCACGCATCTTTGTAACAGAAGAGGTATTGAATCCGCTCAGATTCAGCTTTGTCAGCGTTTTACAGTTACAGAACATGTAGCTCATATCCGTAACAGCAGAGGTGTCCCAACCGCTCAGATCAATAGAGGTTATACTTTCGCTATCAAAAATGCTGTGAGCTCTACCCTTCAACTTAAAACGGGCTGTACCATCTACTCGTTTAATATCATTAGGGTATCGAGCCCACGGGAAAGTGTACTCGTAAAAGTTATTAGTAAACTCACCTTCTCCAATGGTCAACACCCCATTAGAATCGATGGTCCAGTCGGCTGTTCCAATTTTTCCGGAATGTACAATTGTCGCTTCAGACTGTAATTCAGTTCCGGCTTCCTGGGCGATCACCGGAATTGCGGTCCCGGAAAGTAGCAGCGAAGAACACAGAAGAGCTGTCAGCAATTTTCTTTTCATACTTTCCTCCTCAAAAATGCTTTCTTTGATATTCATTCTACAAGACGGCAATAATAAAATGCTCAACACCAAATAAAAAATAGCCAGCAAGTTTCAATTTTTCTGAGATCTGCTGGCTTTCTTCTAATCTTTAATATTGACAAAGCGTAAGCGTCAAATAAAAGACGGGTATTTTCTCGACCGCCTCCTTGGGATAAT
>NZ_JBKXLD010000041.1:0-19048 GCF_047010065.1 Allobaculum sp. | reverse complement strand
AATTATCCCAAGGAGGCGGTCGAGAAAATACCCGTCTTTTATTTGACGCTTACAGAGCATTTTTTGAAAACGCCCGCAGTGCCTGAGGCATTTGGGCAGCCAAAAACATGTGCACAGTATAAAAGGCCTGACTGTTCGAAAACAGCCAGGCCTTTCTTGTTTTGTTTTATTTTCGGAATTCTTCATACAAATCTGATGATTTCATGGAGAATTCAAGACAACACGATACAGACTGCCTTACTTGGAGCCCTTAATATCGAGATGATCAATGGCATCCGCAAAGCTTTCCGGGTCGTTGAGGATGGAATAGTTTTCCGGGATTGGAAGATCTTCCGCTACAGGTTCTGGCAGAGCGGCATCCTTAGTTTCCGCAGTGCCCATCGCCGATTTGGCGAAGCTGTCGAACTGGCTGTCGGTCGTCTTCCTAACCTGACGTTCGAGACGGCGCTTGCGCAGTTTTTCCGCCATGGCACGGACTTCACGGTTCTGCGGACGGTCGCCGGTGCAGCCGGTTCCGGCAGGAATCAGCTTACCGATGATGACGTTTTCCTTCAGGCCGACGAGGTGATCGACTTTACCCTTGATGGTGGCATCGGTCAGTACTTTAGTCGTTTCCTGGAAGGAAGCCGCAGACAGGAAGGAGTCGGTTTCTACCGAAGCCTTCGAAATACCGAGCAGAACCGGCTTGAATTCGGCTGGGATCTTGTTCTGGTGCAGGTAGTCGCGATTGATGCGGGTGATGTTGTTCAGAGAGAGCTGAACACCGGTATTCAGATCGGTGTCGCCCGGATTGACAACGATAACTTTACGCATCATCTGGCGAATCATGACTTCCAGATGCTTGTCGGCAATTTCGATACCCTGCGACTGGTAAACCTTCTTAACCTCTTTCAGGATGTAGTTCTGAACTTCGGTTACGCCGGCAACCGCAAGCAGTTCCTTCGGGTCAAGCGGACCTTCGGTCAGAGGCTGACCGGCCACGATTTTCTGGCCGACCGCAACCCATGGACGAAGAGTCTGGTTTGCGTTGATCTTATGGGATACTTCTTCTTTTTCGGACTTGATGATAACTTCCTGACGCAGCGAGTTTTCGATACGTTTGATGGAAGTGATTTCACCGGTCACTTTGGCAATTACGGCAACGCCTTTCGGGTGACGCGCTTCGAACAGCTCTTCTACACGCGGAAGACCCTGGGTGATATCGCCGCCGTCACCGCCGGCAACACCGCCGGTATGGAACGTACGCATGGTCAGCTGGGTACCTGGTTCACCGATGGACTGCGCAGCCATGGTTCCTACGGCTTCGCCGACTTCAACGTCTTTACCGGTTGCCATATTCTTGCCGTAGCACTTGCGGCAGATGCCGTTTGTGGTCTTGCAGGAGAACGGCGAACGGATGGTTACTTCCTTAACGCCGGCATCGACGATCTTCTGCGCGAGATCTTCGGTTATGTACGTATCGGCTGGAACGATGACTTCACCCGTTTCCGGGTTCAGAACATCCTGCTGGCTGTAACGGCCAACCAGACGATCGTACAGGGATTCGATAACCGTGTTGTTCTTGCGGTCGATCAGTTCGCTGACTTTGAAGCCGCGGTCGGTTCCGCAGTCGTCTTCCTTAATGATGACATCCTGCGCAACGTCGACCAGACGACGGGTCAGGTAACCCGATTCAGCTGTCTTCAGCGCGGTATCGGTCAGACCTTTACGTACGCCGTGGGTGGAAATGAAGAACTCGGATACGTTCAGACCTTCACGGAAGCAGGAATAAATAGGTACCTCGATGATGGATGGAACGTATTCGCCGGCTCTGGATTTGCCTTTCGCCGGGCGGGCCATCAGACCGCGCATGCCGGCGAGCTGGGTAAAGTTCGAAGTATTACCACGGGCACCGGAAGTCGCCATCATGTTGATTGGGTTTTTACGCGGCAGGTTGCTCATCAGCTCGTCTACGATATCGTTCTTGACGTTATCCCAGAGCTTGTTGAGGTGACGCTCCCATTCCTGCATGGTGAGCAGACCTTTCTGCTGGTAGTGCTTGAGTTCGTCGGCTTTTTCACGGCCTTCATCGACGTGCTGTTCCTTGTTCGGAGCAACTTCGATGTCGGACAGCGCAACCGTAATGCCGGCAACGGTGGAGTATTTGAATCCGAGAGACTTGATCTGGTCAAGAATATCGGCAACATCATCCACTTTGTAGCGCTTGAAGACTTCGGCGATGACTTTTCCGAGGTCTTTTTTCTTAACGGCTTCCGCAAGCGGGAGTTCACGGATGAATTCCTTCACGTCTTCACCCGGTTTGATGAAGTAGCGTTCCGGAGTCGCCTGGAAGTTTTCGGCGGAAACTTCGTTCAGGAACGGGAAGTCTTCCGGGAACATGCCGTTGAAGATGATTTTTCCGACGGTTGTCGCCAGATAGTCATTGGCGTGTTCGGGAGCGAACGAAGTTTTGTTCAGGCCGGATACAGGCACAGCGATACGGGAGTGCAGGTGAACCTGGCCGGTCTTGTAGGCGAGCATGACTTCGTCCACATCGGCGTAAACGGTACCTTCTGCATTCGCATAGCGGTCCCAGGCTTCGGCTTCTTTTTCGATGCCGGCTGCACGGTAGCGGTCGGCTTCTTCATGAAGTTCTTCGCTGGTTTCTTCCATCGTCAGATAGAAGTTGCCCATGACCATGTCCTGGCCAGGCGTAACGATAGGCTTGCCGTCTTTTGGACCCAGAATGTTATGGCTGCCAAGCATCATAACGAGGGCTTCGGCACGTGCTTCTTCACTCAGCGGTACGTGAATCGCCATCTGGTCGCCGTCAAAGTCGGCGTTGAACGCAGTACATACCAGCGGGTGCAGACGCATGGCGCGTCCTTCAACCAGTTTTGGAAGGAAGGCCTGGATACCCAGACGGTGCAGCGTAGGCGCACGGTTGAGCAGTACAGGATAGCCTTCGATAACTTTTTCAACGATCGGCCAGATTCTTTCGTCACGGGCTTCGATCAGTTTTTCAGCCTGTTTCGGGTTGTTGATGCCAGGGATGGCGCCGGAAGCGGTGATTTCGTTAATAACGAACGGCTTGAACAGGTTGATCGCCATTTCACGCGGAATACCGCACTGGTACATTTTCAGGTCCGGTCCTACCGCGATTACGGAACGTCCGGAGAAGTCTACACGCTTGCCGAGCAGGTTCTGACGGAAACGTCCCTGTTTACCTTTCAGGGAGTGAGACAGCGATTTCAGCGCACGGTTGCCGGCACCGGTGATCGCCTTGGAACGGCGTCCGTTATCGATCAGAGCATCGACAGCTTCCTGCAGCATACGCTTTTCGTTCTGCACGATGATGTTCGGCGTACCGAGATCGAGCAGACGTTTCAGACGGTTGTTACGGGTGATGACGCGGCGGTACAGGTCATTCAGGTCACTGGTCGCGAAGCGGCCGCCGTCCAGCTGCAGCATAGGACGCAGATCAGGCGGAATAACCGGGATGTTCTGAAGAATCATCCATTCCGGCTTGTTGTTGGAATGACGGAACGCGTTGATGGTATCCAGGCGCTTGATCAGTTTCTTGCGCTTTTCACTGCCGTCGGCCGCATCTTCGAGCTGCGAAGTCACTTTCGTGTACTCAGCTTCGAGATCGACATTCTGCAGCAGTTCCAGAACGGCTTCCGCACCGGTCTTGGCCTTGAATCCGCCAGGTCCGTACTGTGCGAGCTTTTCACGGTATTCCTTTTCAGCGAGAACCTGCTTGTAGGACAGGTCGCTGTCCATTGGATCGGTAACGATATAGCTGACGAAGTATACAACTTCTTCAAGCTGCTTCGGTGTCAGATCCAGAAGCAGGGCCATGCGGGAAGGAATTCCGCGCAGATACCAGATGTGTGCGACCGGAGCGGCCAGATGAATGTGGCCCATCCTCTCGCGGCGGACTTTGGACTGCGTGATTTCAACGCCGCAGCGTTCGCAGACCATTCCGTTGTAGTGACGGACTTTTTTATATTTGCCGCAGAAGCATTCGTAGTCCTTGGTCGGGCCGAAAATGCGTTCGCAGAACAGGCCGTCACGTTCTGCTTTCTGCGAGCGGTAGTTGATCGTTTCAGGTTTGGTTACTTCACCGTGGGACCATTTTTCAATGGTTTCCGGAGAAGCAAGCTGTACCTGAATCGAGGAAAAATTGTTTACTGACATTCGAGAAGTTCGCCCTCCAGTTCTTTGGTTTCATCTTCCTCCTGGTCGAGCTCGCTCTGGACATCTTCTGTATCGTCGCCTGCGTAGGTCGTGCCTTCGAGCGCTTGGGCTACAGCATCCGGATCGAGATCGTTTTCAAGAGGGGAATCGCTGACTTCTGCATCGGCTTTGCCGTCATCGACAATTTCAGCATCCTGAATGATGTCGATTTTTGCATTGTCATCTTCCACGTATTTCTGACCAGGTTTCGCGCTCGAAGCGTTCAGAGAAACTTCGTTGCCGTCGTCATCGAACAGTTTGACGTCGATGGCAAGACCCTGAAGTTCGTTGATCAGTACGCGGAAGGATTCCGGAACGCCAGGTTCCGGGATATCCTGGCCCTTGGTGATGGCTTCGTACGTCTGGATACGGCCGGTGATGTCGTCGGATTTGATGGTCAGGATTTCCTGCAGCGTATGGCTGGCGCCATAAGCTTCAAGAGCCCATACCTCCATCTCACCGAAACGCTGGCCGCCGTTCTGTGCTTTACCGCCAAGAGGCTGCTGGGTGATGGTGGAATACGGACCGGTGGCACGGGCATGCAGCTTGTCGTCAACCATGTGGGCAAGCTTGATCATGTACATGACGCCGACCGAGATACGTTCATCAAAGGGGAGACCCGTCTGACCGTCGTACAGAACCTGTTTTCCATCGAAAGTCATCTGGGCTTCTTTCATGACATCCGCCAGATCTTCGTTGGAAAGACCGTCAAATACGGACGTCGCAAATTTCTGGTTCAGTTTCTTGGCGGCATAGCCGAGGTGAATCTCAAGAATCTGACCGATGTTCATACGGGAAGGTACGCCGAACGGGTTCAGGATGATGTCGATTGGACGGCCGTCCTGCATGAACGGCATGTCTTCGATCGGCAGGATCTTGGAAATAACACCCTTGTTACCGTGACGGCCGGACATTTTGTCGCCTTCGGAAATCTTACGTTTCTGAGCAATGTAGACCTTGACGCGCTTGATAACTCCAGGCGGCAGATCCACGCCTTCTTCTCCTCGTTTGAACACCTTGGTGGAATGCACGATGCCGGCACCGCCGTGCGGTACTTTCAGGGAGTTGTCGCGCACTTCGCGGGACTTCTCGCCGAAGATCGCCAGGAGCAGCTTTTCTTCCGGAGAAGATTCAGACTGGCCTTTCGGGGTTACCTTTCCGACAAGGATATCGTTTTCGTGCACTTCGCTGCCGACCATGATGACGCCGTTTTCGTCCAGCTTCTTAATGGCGGCTTCGGATACGCTTGGAATGTCGCGGGTGATTTCTTCCGGTCCAAGCTTGGTTTCGCGGCAGTCGATATCGTATTCCTCAAGATGGATGGACGTGTAGACATCGTCGCTGACCATTCTCTCGGACATGATGATGGCATCCTCATAGTTGTAGCCGTACCAGGTCATGTACGCGATCGTTACGTTCTGACCCAGAGCCAGCTCGCCGTTTTCCATGGACGGTCCATCGGCAAGGATGTCGCCTTTTTCGACTTCTTCACCGACTTTGACAATCGGTTTCTGGTTAATGCAGGTCGATGCGTTGGAACGGCTGAACTTGCGCAGGTGATACGTATGTTCCACGCCGTTTGTATCGGTGTTTACGATTCGCAGGGAGTCGACATACGTAATTACGCCGTCTTCCTTGGCGATGATGCCGACGCCGGAGTCTTTGGCAATCTTGTATTCGATACCGGTTCCGACGTACGGGGAATGCGGAGAAAGCAGAGGGACGGCCTGACGCTGCATGTTCGCACCCATCAGGGCTCGGGATGCGTCATCGTTTTCGAGGAACGGTACGCAGGCGGTCGCTACCGAAACGATCTGTTTTGGGGATACGTCGGCGAGTTCGACATCGGCGCGGTCGGCGATAATCGTTTCGCCGCCTTTACGGGCTACGACACGGTCGTGAATCAGACGGCCGTCGCGCACTTCGTTCGCCTGAGCGATAACGTAATCCGCTTCTTCATCCGCGGACAGATAACGCGCTTCTTCCGAAACGGTTCCATCCTTGTTTACAACACGGTACGGAGTCTGAATGAAGCCGTACTCGTTGATTTTTGCATAGGTAGTGAGGTTGGAAATCAGACCGATGTTCGGACCTTCAGGGGTCTCAATCGGGCAGATTCGGCCATAGTGAGACGAGTGAACGTCTCGAACTTCGAAGCCGGCACGATCACGGGTCAGACCGCCTGGGCCCAGCGCGGAAATACGGCGCTTGTTGGTCAGCTCAGCCAGCGGGTTCTGCTGGTCCATGAACTGCGACAGCTGCGAGGAAGAGAAAAATTCCTTAATGGCAGCGGTCAGCGGGCGGACGTTGGTCAGCTTCTTCGGGGTAATGCTCTTGGCTTCCTGAATCGACATTCTTTCCTTAACCACGCGTTCCATACGGGAAAGACCGATACGGAACTGGTTCTGGATGAGTTCGCCGACGGAACGGATACGACGGTTGCCGAGCATATCGATGTCGTCGGTTTCGCCGATGCCTTCCATAACGCTCAGGTTGTAGTCGAAGAAGGCATAAATATCCGGAATGGTGATCGTGTGTATCTGAGCAAACGGGTCGTTGCCGATAATGTGACGGCGAACGCCGTTCTTGTCTTCAATGTCGAATTCCTGTACGGCGGCACCGATCAGCCAGGCGGTGACGGTTTCGTCGTTCATGCGGGTCTTCAGATCGAAGACGGCGGCATCGCTTAAGCGTTCTGGGGTAACGCCGATTTCATAGCGGCCGGCAATGAGGTCGAGATCGGAGTTGACGAGATCCTGACCTTTTGCGTTGGTCAGACGGCCGAGAGTGTACAGACGCTGACCGTAGTTGAGAACCGGATCAAAGTTTTCTTCACTCAGGATAACGGGTCTGGCGATCAGACCGGCGTAAATCCTGACGTCCTTGCCGTGCTCAACGATTTTAGCGACGTCTTCTTCAGAAAGAACCTGTCCGCGTTCGAACAGCTCTTCGTCGATGGTGATGTCTTCGGCCAGGACACGGCCGATGAGACCGGTCCGGTAGCTGGCCGGAATGGTCACGATGTCCGCTTCAAGGAATTCCGGCTTGAAGGGGAACGGGTTCATGTAGGTACCCTTGGCGAGTTCTTCACGCAGACGGTTGCGGATATCGCGGGTCACATGGGTGCCTTTGGGGTAAACGACGTCTCCGTTAACATCCAGGATGTCCTGGGCGAGGGTGTTGTTCATCGTACGGGAGACGGCGGAAAGTTTCTTGCCGAGTTTGTAGCGTCCGGCTTTGGTCAGATCGTAGCGGCGCGGATCGAACAGCTTGTTCTGCATCAGCGTGATGGATCCGTCCAGAGTCGGGATTTCGTCGGAGCGCTGGTTGCCGTAGAAGGAAAGCAGCGCTTCTTCAGTGGTCATGACTTTGTCAGCCAGGAGGGTGTTTTCGATTTCTTCCGACTTGCCGAAGAAACCGTTGAACAGCATCAGATACTGATCCATGTATTCACGATGGGTTTCATCCTGAATCGGATCCTTAGCCTGCTTGTCGATCGCCTTCATGAAGGTATCGAGTGCAGTCGTATCCTGGGTGTCGTCTCCTTTTTCCAGGGAGAAGGACATGCCCAGTGCTTTAAAGAAGATGGTAGACAGCATTTTGCGGCTGCTGTCGATCGATGTCATAATGGCTCGTCCGTTGGTGTTCTTCTTCTGCTCCGTCATGAACTCGAGCCAGGTTCCCCGGCTCGGGATGAGTTCACTGGCGTAGTTCTGTTTTCCAGTTTTGCTGTCAAAGCTTTCGGAAAAATAGGCGCCTGGAGAACGAACGATCTGGCTGACGATGACACGCTCCGCTCCATTGATAATGAAGGTACCGGTTTCAGTCATCATCGGGAAATCGCCAAGGAAGACTTTTTCCTGCTTGGTGATGACTTCTCCGTTCTCATTGACAATTTCAAGTTCCATGTCAACATCTAAGCGTGAAGCGTAGTTGCACTCACGCTCCATGGCTTTCTGTGCGGAACATTTTGGAGGTTCGAAGTGGAAGCCTTTGTATTTAAGTTTGATATTTCTGCCGTGGTTCTCGATCGGGAAGATTTCTTCGAATACTTCCTGGATTCCGTATTTTTTGAACCATTCAAACGAGTTGGTCTGAATTTCTACGAGGTTTGGAAGTTCGAGCTTGCCGGATACTTTGGAATAGTCCCGACGGAATGCTTTTTTTCCTTCCGGAACGATTTGGTATGGTTTATTGCTGTCCATGCGCACGATCCTTTCTTCTGAATTTCAAAAACAGTCAAAAACCCTCGGTTTATTGACTATTTAGCAATTTACTATAATATTATTAGCTTGCCAGCCTGTCAATCGATTGTTCTTTTTTATTCTGAAAATTCTTGCATTCTGGCAGTTTTAATGCTAATACCAGTCGAAACCCCTCCTTTTTTGAGCGCACGCGCCCCCTTAGCGGCCCCTGAAATCGTCCGCTTTTCTTACTTTTTTCGTATTTTCGCACTGTTGCGAATCTGTACTTCCCTTTATTCTGAAGGTCCATACCCGAAAAATCGAACAGAGCGCCCGCAAAACGCCCGACTTTTCCAAAGGATCTGCCAATCCTGAACACTTAAGACGCAGACAGTCCAGGAGCGATTTCCAAGCGAAATCGCTCCTGGACTGTTTTTTCTTTGCGTAAATTTCATTGTGCGAAAAATCTGTACTTTTCCGCTCCGTTTTTCTAAGCCGTCCTTACAGCCAGAAAGAAACCATTTTTCCGTTCTGGCCCGTACTCATTCCAGCGAGGTCTGGGTCAGCAGGCGCAGGCGCTTTGGCCTCTGTTTTCGTGCAAGCGCCGGACTCGGTTCGAAATCCGGATCTTTCGGTTTTCGCCGGGGCTCCGGTTTTGGACGCAGCCTTTTTTCGGAGCTGGACGGTTCGCGCTGAAAGCCCTGGTTTTTCGCGCGTGAGGACTGTGTGCGAATGCGGCGGGTCAGCTTGATCGTGCCTTCCCACATCTGCGGGATGAGCAGCAGAAGCAGCGGAATGAGTTCAAGACGCCCGGCCAGCATCGCAAAGCTCAGGACATACTTGGAAAAATCCGAGAACGCGCCAAAATTGCCCATCGGACCGACTTCGCCTAGACCCGGACCGATATTGTTGAGCGTAGCGGCTACCGCGGTGAAACTGGTCACGAGATCCTTGCCGTCGAGCGTTACAAGAACGAGGCACACGACAAACGTCACCAGATAAATGGCGATGAACACGTTGATGGAACGAACCGTTTCGTGCGGGATCGGCTTGCCATCCATTTTGACCTTGCGCACCAGGCCGGGATGCAGAAGCATCTGCAGTTCCTTTTTAATGCCCTTGAACATGACGTTAATGCGGGAGACCTTAATGCCGCCGCCCGTCGATCCGGCGCAGGCGCCGATGAACATGATCAGAACGACGAGCGTTTTCGCAAACGAGGTCCACTGGTTGAAATCGACCGTGGCGTAGCCGGTCGTCGTAATGATCGACGAGACGGTAAAGAAGACGTGATGGAACGCTTCAAACAGATTTGGGAACATCCACCATACCGATGTCACGATGAGCAGCACGACCGCGAGGATGATCGCCAGATACGTCAGAACTTCTTCCATGGAAACGGCCGCTTTGAATTTTTTCCGGACAATCAGGAAATAAAAGCTGAAGTTGATGCCAAACAGAACCATGAACACCGCGATAATTCCCTGCTGGAGCATCGTATAGTCCGCAAATCCGCTGCTGCGCACACTGAAGCCGCCCGTTCCGGCCGTTCCCATCGTCAGGGTGATCGAATCGAACAGCGGCATGCCCGCAAGCAGAAGCAAAACGATCTGTACGATCGTCATCGTCAGATAAATGGTGTACAGATACTTGGCTGTCTGCCGGACTTTCGGCACCAGCTTGGAAACCGAGGGACCCGGCGATTCGGCAACCATCAGGTTCATGAACGTGCTGCTCGTCGAAGGCAGAATGGCCAGCACAAAGACGAGAACGCCCATGCCGCCGATCCAGTGCGTAAACGAACGCCAGAAGCGGCTGCCGCAGGACATCGCGTCGATATCGCTTAAAATGCTCGATCCCGTGGTGGTAAACCCGGAGACCGTTTCAAAAAACGCGTCCGCAAACCGGGGAATCTCGCCCGAGATCATGAAGGGCAGACAGCCCAGAACGGAAATCACGACCCAGGAAAGGGCGGTTGCCGCCATGGCTTCCTTCGGCCGTATGCGCATGTGTTCCGGCTTTTTAAGCGTCAGGAAAAAGCCGACCGTCAGACACAGCAGGGCGCACAGAAAGAAAATGAGCGCGATGGAATATTCGCTGTAGCACAGGGCGCAGACCATGGGCAGAAGCATGAAGCCCGCTTCAAACTTGCACACCTGTCCAAGTACGTAGGCAATGACAAACAGGTTCATAGGATTCTCTTCTTCCCTTCCAGAATGTCGTCCACATCCGTAAAGCCTTTACGGTTGGTAATGACCACGACCAGGTCGCCGGGCAAAATGACATCGTTTCCGAGCGGCAGAATGAGCATGCCCTTTCGCTCAATAAGCGCGATCAGCACCCCGCTTTTGAGCGCCAGACGCATCAGGGGCACGCCGATGACTTTCGATCCTTCCCGGATCTGGAATTCCAGCGCTTCCGCCTGATCGCTGGCCAGACGGTGCACCGTCCGGATATTGGAGCCCATGGAATTGGCCAGCGCACGCACGTGGCGAATGATGTATTCCGCGCTGAGCGTCTTCGGGTTGATGACCGTATCCAGTTCAAAGTCTTCAAACAGTTCATCCATATCAATATGAGTGACTTTCGTTACGGTTTTCAGATCCGCCTTGCGCTGGGCGAACAGGCTGAGAAAGACGTTCTGCTCATCCACGCCGGTCATGGCGATAAAGGCGTCCATTTCCTCCAGACCTTCTTCGAGCAGCACCTTCTGGCTCGAGGCGTCCGCGTGAATGACGACCGTATCCGGATACAGAACGGTCATGCGCTCGCAGGCGTCGAGATCCTTATCGATAATTGTCGTTTCAATGCCCGCACGTTCGAGCAGCTCGATCAGATAGTGAGACAGCTTGCCGGCACCGACCGCCATCACATGACGGATGCCGCCGACCGGAAGACCGGCGCTTGAAAAGAACTTGACGGACTGCGCGCGGGCACCGGCTATATACAGAAGATCGCGCGCGTGCAAAACAAAGTCGCCGTCCGGAATGTACGTTTCCTTGCCGCGCTGGCAGATGCAGACGAGCACTTCGGCGTGAATGTGGGAATGAATTTCCTTAACGCGCAAGCCGTCCAGACAGGATCCCGGCTGAATGCGCAGTTTCAGAATTTCGCCATGACCGCTCGTAAAGTCATCGACATTCATCGCGCCGGGAAGCGAGAGAACGCGTTCGATTTCCTTGGCGGCCAGCAGTTCCGGGTTGATGATCATTTCCAGGCCCAGCGCTTCCTTGAGATAGTCCATGGACGAGCTGTATTCCGGATTGCGAACGCGGGCAATCGTTTTGGAACAGCCGGCCCGTTTGGCGAGCAGACAGGAAAGAAGATTGACTTCATCCTGCGTCGTCACCGCGATAAACAGATCCGCGTCGGCCACATCGAGTTCCGCCAGCGTATCCGGATCCGCGGCGTTTCCGCTGAATCCCATGATGTCGAATTTGGACGTCGCCTTGCGCACCTGCTCCGGCTTTGTATCCACAACTGTCAGGTCATGCCCTTCCGCCGAAAGTTCGCCAGTCAGGCACATTCCGACTTTTCCAAGACCTGCAATGATGATCTGCATAACAAGCTCCTTTACTTCGCCGTGCCTTCCTGCACTCAGGACGGTTTATTTCGCGATACAGATTTTGAAAGCATCCGCTTTCGCGGGCTTTCTTTGGAAATTCTTTGGTTTCCATTTCGTCGTTTTTAATCTCAGTCACGCATCCTCTATCTGGACGCGTCGAATTCCTTAAATTTATAAAGCATCCATTCCAGAGCAACCGGATCGATTTCTTCTTCCTTCTCCATGGACATGACCATGAAAATGAATTTCTGGTAGGTCGGATCTTTCTGCATGCGCAGCAGATCGATCGTGGAAAGCCGCTCTTTGAGCTCGCCGTACTTTCGCATGTAATCCGCTTCTGCTAACATTTCCTTTTTCAGGGCAGCCAGCGTCCAGTACAGATTGTTTTCGGTCGCTGTCGCACATTCAAACGGACCGATCTGCGCCTGATTCAGCTTGTCGTACAAAGTAAACACGGCATCGTGATCGAAACCGTCCAGATACAGAATCGTCAGCGCGTCCGAAGCAGCTTCGTCTGTGCTGGAATCGGCATGCGTGTCACTTGGCGCATCGACGCTGGTACAGGGGGACGCCTCGGCCGCCTGCAGCAGATCGCGCATCGTCTTTTCGTCGGATCCGTCCGGGATCCAGGAATACGAATGGTTTCCCAGAGCTTTGAGCAGAGCCTTCTGCTGCTTTTCATTCATCGTGCTGGCGCGTTCAATCAGGATCATAGAGGTTCCTCCCTGTTTCTATAGATGCCCTTTTCTGTTTTTTTCTTTTTCGACGGTTTAGCCGTCCGCATGGGCTGACGATTTATAGAGTACCTGCATAGATAGGATTTATAAACCGTGGCGGATCGATCGTCATTCAATCTGTATGGTTTGCTTTCAGACTATTGTATCGAAAACCGCAAAGCACTTTCGTCTCTGGCTTCGACAGATCCGTGAATCTGCCTGTATTTTTTTCGAATTTCTGAATATTCTGTTGTTGCGCCGGTTCCCTTTTCTGAAAACAATCCGGAAAAGACGAAAACCGGACAGTATATCCTTGATTTCTTATTTCTATTTTTATTTCTATTTCTTATTGCTGCTTTTCTGCATTTTGTCAGGCGGACATTCTTTGCCGCCTGTTTCCCGCCTTAAAATCCATCCGCTCTGCTCTTCCTTCTGGTCCGGGTCGAAGCAGACCGGTCCAATTTCTTTTGAAAGGAGAACGCATGCTCTCAAAACACGCATTTCGCACTGCAGCGCTCTGTACGCTGTTCGCCTTTTCTTCTCTGGCTGCCGGCTGTTCCAACAGCAATGCTGACCAGAAAAAGGAGGCTGTAAACCTGTTTTTCGAATCCTGGAACCGCCTTTGTGAAGCCGATTCGCTCAAAGCCCACGGGGATATGAATCTTCTGGGCGTCGATCTGGATTTCAACGCTGCGTATCAAAGCCAGCCGGCTGAACTGGCTTTTCTCGGAAAAGGCAGCGTGGCCGGACAGAGCGTGGACGCCGATTTTTATATTCGTGACGGTCACACGTATCTTAATTATGCCGGAACCAAATCGTCTTCTCTCGCCGCAAATCTCGGTATTAACGAAGAAGACGGTTTCCATATGCCCAACCCGTTTCTGGAACTTTCCCGCAGCGAGCGGGAAAACCTCTTCGAATCCGTAAAAGTGGAGGGCAATGAATACACCTTTGTGCTCAAACCTTCGGAAGTCGCCAAATTTCTGGATTCCTATGGCGCGGTCGACGTAGACAAAACCGTCCTTGAAGTCGAGATCGAAAACAAGACGATCAGGGAACTGTCGATCGACCTCAAGGGAACGTATGACATCGACGTGGCCAGCACGCCGCTTACCTTCCAGGCCGATATCGAAATCGATCAGGTCGGCGGAACCGTTCAAATCGACTTCCCTTCGGATCTCGCTTCCTGGCCCGTCCAGTAAAACCAGGACTCAGTTTTTCTATTTGCAGGCGGATGCTTTCGCCTGCTTTTTCTTTGGTCTGCCGTCGCGATCCGCTCTGACCGTTTGCGCGCGGTTTTGAGCTGGAAATGTAAATTGTTACATTCTATTCATTTTCTCCATGATGGTTTTGGATCTTTAGGCGGCCTTTGTTTATATTCTTTTTTCCCATTAAGGTTTGATAATTTCGCTCCGGCGACGAAATGAGAGGTCCCTATGGCGCCTATACTTGAGAAAAGGAGGTGTATACCTCATGTATTCATTCCTCACCCCCGGCCAGGACCCTTTACCTTTCTCGGAAGAAATGCTCCTGGAATTTGAAGACCGCTATAATCTGTGTCTTCCCGGCGCCCTCAAGGACTTCTACCGCACGTGCAACGGTATGAGTATGGTCCATACCCCTCTGGAGGTAGACGGCCATACGTATGTCGTCGATCATTTCATTCCTTTATTTACCGGAAATATGTCAGCCGATCATATTCTCGACTTGTACTCGATGGGCAATCTCATTCCCGATACGTATTTTCCGCTCGCTTTAAGCGATACGGACGATGACTTTTTCCTCGACACCAGTACGGGATCGATCGTTCTGCTGCCGCTGGAGAGGCCGTCCAAGAAGAAGGAAATCGCCAGCGATATCGAGTCCTTCTTTAAGATGCTTGAACAGGCGCAGTGCGCCGGCTCCAGCAGTGCGGATCAAGATCTCTCCAGACGCATCCGCAAAAAGCGGCGCAGATCGTAACCTTTTTCTGCGATCGAATGCATAACACACAAAGCCATAAGAAAACCGCCCGTCGGCGCAGCTGTCTGTATTTTCATACAGTCCCCTGCGGCCGACGAGCGTTTTTTTTGTTTCTTAACGTTTTATTCGGATGCGTATACGGATTGTGTGCAAAAGCGGGATTGCAGGACTTGTTTTCAGTGCGTTTCCCGTTTTCACGCTCTGCGATTTGCTTCTGCTTTTCCTCAGGTCAGTCTTTGACTTCGTCTTCCATCTGTACGAGAACCGGGAAATCCGCGGCTTTCATATGGTGATCGGCCACTTCAAAGTCGGTTCCGGTAAAGAGGTTGTACCATACGCCGTCTTTCAGGTTCGTCGAAATCAGAGCATCCGGCTCGGTTTTTGCGAGCAGGAAGGCACCCGCATAACCGTCCCGGCTGATGCGCAGAACAGGATGTGTTTCATCGATTTCATAGTCGATGACCGGCTGCGCCGAGAACAGCGTTTTGTGCAGATGCGCCAGCGTTCGAATCCAGTCTGCTGCCGCATCGTCTTCTTTCCATGCGATCGGATCGGCAGTAAAAATGTCCGGACGATGACTTGTTCGAATTTCCTGACCATGGTAAACGAGCGGCATGCCTTTGAGCGTAAACTGCAGCGCCGTCCAGTTTTTCCAGAGCGGCCAGTCCTTTACGTACTGACTGATCCGGTCGGTATCGTGGTTTTCCAGATAGCGCAGCTTGATGGCGTTTTGTGGAAGCTCGGCATCCTGACGGATCAGCGCGTCGACCCATTCTTCCATCGGCTTGCCGTCTTCAAAAATTTTCTCGCAGTACGGGAAGGCGTCGTAGTCATAGAGCACATCGAACGCTTCATACAGCGCCGAATCGCTTTCGCCGACGCGGCCATTGTCACGGCAGAACTTAATAAAGGGAAGATGACAGCTTTCCGCCAGCCAGAACAAATCCGGCTTTACTGTGTCGCAGGCCGCTCTGGCTTTTTTCCAGAAACTGGCCGGTACGCGGCTGGCGACATCGCAGCGAAAGCCGTCCACGATCGAAGCGTAATGCTTCAGAATTCGAATGAGTTCCTCCTGAAGCGCTTTGCTCGAAAAGTCGAGATCGACGATATCGCTCCATTCCCGGAACATCGGATACGGCTTGCCGTCTTCATCGCGGTAAAACCATTCGGGATGTTCCTGGACCATTTTCGAATCGGGCGAAGTGTGGTTGAAGACAATATCGAGAATGACTTTCATGCCTTTTTCATGCGCGCTCTGCACCAGATGTTTCAGATCCTCTTCCGTTCCCATTTTCGGATCGATTTTCCAGTAGTCGGCAATCGCGTAGGGACTTCCGTCCTCGCCTTTGCGCTCGACTTTACCCGTCGGGTGAATCGGCATGAGCCAGAGAATATCGGTTCCCAGATCGCGGATGCGGTCGAGATCTTCTTCGACTTTCGCAAAGGTTCCTTCTCTGGAATGGTTGCGTACGAATACGGAATAAATCATCTGCTTACTGAGATTTGGATTGGTGGATTCAGCCATAGTTTTCCTTCTTTCTTTGCGGTATTTTTCGGTTTCAGTATAGCGGCCGTATGCAGGGTTTGCCTTGCCTGCGCCTCATACCCGGCCGTCCTTTCAGGTCCCCAGAAGCGCATGCGTGAAAAAAGGACCGGATTTCTCCGGTCCCAGACTGCATAAATCGTATCGCTTCAATCGTATAAGGAAGAACTTCTGAATTACGCTTCGACTTCTTCGATGTCGAGTACGGTAAAGCCTTCCTTGGAAAACTGCTCAGTCATTCGTTTCTGATCGAACGGGCCCGTTGTCTTAACGAGCACTTCCGCGTTTTCCTGGCCGTGTTCGTACACGCTGATGGATGTTACCGAAATGTTGTTCTGCGCAAAAATGCGGCTGACTTTTTCGAGAACGCCTACGCCTTCGGGCAAGGACAGAATGATGCGGGTGCCTTTCTGTCCCCAGGAAAGCATGTCGAGGAACGCCTTGAAAATGTCGTTCTGGGTCAGAATGCCAGTCACCTGATCCTTGTCGTTCACGACCGGCAGGCAGCCGATGTCGTTTTTGAGCAGCTTTTCGGCCGCTTCTTCGAGCAGCGCGTTTTCGCCGATGGAAATCGGGTGCTTGATCATGACGGTGCGAACATCGGTTTTGGACAGCAGATAGTTGAGTTCGTAAATACTGAGGCTGGTCGCCTTGTTATTGGCGGCGATCATGCCTTCGGTAATCAGACCGATCAGATGATCGTTTTCATCGGTGACCGGAATGCGGTGAATCTTGTTGTAGCGCATCAGGTCGAGCGCGGCGGAAATCTTTTCGTCGCTGCCGACCGTGATGGGATTTTTCGTCATAAAGTTGTATACGCGAAACATAGTGGTCTCCTTTGCGCCGATCAGGACGCGCTTCCGCCCAGATAGGCGTTCTTGACGTCTTCAGACTGTGCCAGTTCGCTGGCCGGTCCCTGCAGGGAAATTTTCCCGGTTTCCAGTACATAGGCATAGTCCGCAATGGAAAGAGCCATGCGGGCGTTCTGTTCAACGAGCAGAATCGTCGTTCCCGTCTTCTGGATATCCTGAATAATATTGAAGATTTCCTTGACGAGAATCGGAGCCAGACCCATGGACGGCTCATCGAGCAGAAGCAGCTGCGGTCTGGCCATCAGGGCGCGGCCCATGGCGAGCATCTGCTGTTCGCCGCCGGAAAGCGTCGACGCATCCTGGTTTTTACGTTTTTCGAGAATCGGGAAGCGTTCGTAGACTTTCTGCAGATCTTCGGCGATGCCCTTCTTGTCCTTGCGCAGATAGGCGCCCATCATCAGGTTTTCATACACGCTCAGACCCGGGAAGACGTGGCGGCCTTCCGGAACCTGCACCAGTCCGTTGGACACGATATGGCGCGGTTTGGCTTTGTAAATGGACTCATCCTTGAAGATGACATCGCCTTCGCTCTTTTTCACGATGCCGGAAATGGCCTGCAGAAGCGAAGTCTTGCCGGCGCCGTTGGAGCCGATCAGCGTAACGATCTGTCCGGGTTCAACGGAAATGGAAACGCCTTTAAGCGCTTCGATTACGCCATAGTGAACATGGAGATTTTTAACTTCGAGCAAAGCCATGCTTACACCTCCTCGCCCAGGTACGCCTTGATGACGAATTCGTTGTTCTTGATTTCATCCGGCGTTCCGGACGCGATCAGCTGGCCGTAGTTCAGAACGAAGATGCGTTCGCACAGGTTCATGACCAGGGACATGTCGTGCTCGATCAGAATGATGGTGAGCTTGTACTTGTCGCGCAGATGATGAATCAGCTGGGTAAGCTCTTCGGTTTCCTGCGGGTTCATGCCGGCTGCCGGTTCATCCAGAAAGAGGATGCTTGGCTGGGTTGCCAGCGCCCGGGCGATTTCCAGGCGGCGCTGTTCGCCGTACGGCAGGTTCGTCGCCTTGTCGTAGCGCTTTTTGTACAGACCGACTTCCTGCAGATATTCGCAGGCTTTTTCTTCGATCCAGCGTTCCGCGTTGTAATAGCGGGACGTACGGAGCAGACCGTTGAATACGCCGTAGCCGGCGTTCTTGTGCATGGCGAGCTTGACGTTTTCCAGAACGGTCATGCTTTTGAACAGACGAATGTTCTGGAACGTCCGCGCCATGCCAAGTGCGGTGATCTTGTACGGCTTCATGCCGCCGATCTGCTGCTTCTTGCCGTCGACATTGAGTTCAATCAGACCTTCGGACGGTTCATACACGCCGGTCAGCAAGTTGAACAGCGTGGTCTTGCCGGCACCGTTCGGTCCGATCAGACCGATCAGTTCGCCGGGGTAGATTTCCATGTTGATGCCGGAAACCGCAGCCAGACCGCCGAAGTTTTTGGAAAGGCCGGTAATTTTTAATACGGAGTCCATCACGCTTCCTCCTTTTTCAGTTTACGCTTTTTCAGGAAACGCTCGATGGAAAGTTCCCAGGAGCCAAGGATGCCCTGCGGACGGAAGATCATCATCAGAACCAGAGCGGCGCCGTAAATGATCATGCGCAGGTCGGTGAACTGCTGCAGCCACATGTTGAGGATGCCGATCGCGATGGCCGCGATAACGGAAGCGGACATGCTGCCCATGCCGCCGAAGACGACCATAACCAGAATGTCGATCGATTTGTTGAAGGTAAACTGGTTCGGGTTCAGTACATAGAAGTAGTTGGCGAACAGGCTGCCGGCCAGAGAAGCCAGAATGGCACCGATAATAAACGCCATGACTTTGTATTTCGTGGTGTTGATGCCCATGGCTTCGGCTGCGATTTCGTCATCGTTGATGGCGATGCAGGCACGGCCCTGGGTCGAGCGGACGAAGTTTGTGCAGACGATAATCGAAAGCACAACCGCGAAAAACAGGATCGGCCAGGTGGTCAGTTTGGGGATGC
>NZ_JBKXLD010000040.1:0-19610 GCF_047010065.1 Allobaculum sp. | reverse complement strand
GCGTATCTAATATTCAGTCTCGCGTATACCCGTCGATTGTTTGACACTTACGGTCCAGCGGGCATCCTGCTTCTTTTTTAATTCCGAACGGCTTCCAGACGATCCTCTGGATCGATTGGGATATCGCACCCGCGATTGTAAATCTGTTTTTCAAGCAATACCCCAACAAAGCCAGCGGCTGCAGCATGCAGACTTTTGCGCGGTACAATCTGCGCCGTACTAATTGAGCGAGGAATCGAAGCTTTCGGGGTCCTTAAACAGATCTTCCTCGTCGTCTTCCTCTTCTTCATCCGGGTCGATGAATTCCCCTTTCAGGAACTCCCCGGTGTTCAGATCGATCGCGTAGCGAAAGGCGCGCGGGGTTTTCGGATTTCCCTCGGAATCCGTCTCGTCGGAAAGAATGAAGTCTTCCGCGGTGGCGTTATGTTCGAGGGCGTTCATGAAACTGGATACCAGATCGTGGCCCGCTTCCATGATCGCCAGAGCTTCTTCTGCCGTTGCACCCTGAAAAAGGATCGCCAGAATCCCCGGCGTAATGGAATGAATTTCTCCAATGGCCATGACCAGACTCGCCAGAACGCTTTCCTTTTCCGGATTGTATGGATTGACCTTCACCCGCTCCCGGTAGCGGATCTCGCCGCGCTGCGGATGGTAGAAGAACAGGCTTCGAGGACGTTCGTAATTGACCAGACAGATGAACTCCGCCATGGTGGAAATAAGATCCAGATCGTCTCGTTCCGTTCCGACGGGGAAGCTCATGGTCGTTTCAAAATCTTTTTCTCCGGTCAGGATGAGCATGTCGTAATTCAGTCCTTGAGACGACCCGAACGTCAGGGTAAACATTCCGTTGATCTCATCAAAATCGTATTTCCAGTTTCCGCCTTCGAGTACATCCTGAATGGCGTCGGAAATTTTCTTGTTATAGGGAACTGTTTCCATACATTGCTCCTTTCTGCAAATCGTTCTCTTGTTCTGAAGGCTTATTTACAGGTTCTGGGGCCTTCAGCCTGCCTTTCTCTTTGGATTTTATTGTAGCAGAACATGGAATTCGTGAATTGGCAGGGGGCAAACGAAATATGAATACGTTTTCGTCTGGATGATGTACTTTATGCACTTATAAAAGTATGGAATTGTCTTCGAATGCTACAATTTTTCTATGACTAAAGATATTTTGATTTTGGGAATCACCTTGTTTTCCATGTTCTTTGGCGCCGGAAACCTGATCTTTGCTCCCTACCTTGGGGCGCAGGCAGGCAGTGCTCTCGTTCCGGCTTTAAGCGGCATGCTCGTCACCAGTGTGGTCATGCCGGTTGTCTCCATCTGCATCATCGCCCCGTACCGGACCGCTTCCAATATGATCAGCAAAATCTGGAAGCCGCTCGGTCCAATTTTCATGACCATCGTCTATTTACTGATCGGTCCATGCATCGCCATTCCGCGTACCGCCGGAACCGCGATGGAAATGTGGTCCTGGCTGATTCCGGCCAGACCCGTTCAGATTGCGGCGATCTGTCTCTTTTTTATTGCCGCCTACTTCATGGCTGTCCATCCCGGAAAGCTTAAGGATATTCTGGGCAAGATCATGGGCCCGATTCTTCTGATTCTGATCCTCTGCGTCTGCATTCCGCTTCTGTTTGCGCCAGCCAGTGTTTCCGCTCCGGCTGCCGCATTTGCGAACAGCCCCTTCTGGACCGGCCTGAACGAAGGCTATCAGACCATGGATATTCTGGCCGCCTTCTGCTTTGGCATTCTGATTACGACCAACATCGAAAAAATGAACATCAAGAAGAAAAATCAGGCGCTTGCGCTTTCCGCAGTCTGCGCCGGTATTCTTCTTGCTCTCGTGTACATTCTTCTGGCGGTTTGCTCGTCTCGCAACAGCGTGCTCTTCGGTTCCTTCACAAACGGTGCGCAGATTCTTTCTGCCGCGGCTACTCAGACCTGGGGAAGCCTTGGACGCATTCTTTCCGGTCTGATCTTCCTGATCGCCTGCCTGAACGTCTGCTCCGGTCTTCTCGCCTGCTGCGCGGAATACTTCCAGGAAACGTTCGGCAAACTTTCCTACCGTTCCTGGCTGATCACCTTTACCGTTGCCGGCGCCGTTGTCGCCTGCACCGGTCTGGATTCCATCCTTTCCTGGTCCGGAACCCTGCTCTCCTGGATCTGCCCGATCGCGATTCTGATTCTTGCGATCGGTCTGTACAATTCCGTTCGCAAAAGCCTTGCGGAAAAATCCGCTGCGAAATAAAAGCTCATTTCACCAACAAAAGCGAAGACTTTCAGACTTCCTGAGGATTTCTTTAAGAAACATCCGGGTCTTAAAGCCTTCGCTTTTTAGATTTCATTCTTTTGTAAAGCATTCAAAATCTTCTGAGCGGAGTTCTGAAAATTTTATTGGGTTGTTCATTCTTTCAGAATATAGATCTGGTAATGGTCAGTGGTATACACAGGCTCATCTAAACCTTCAATATCAGCGGCTTCTGAAGTAACAAGAAGTCCGGGAACATCTCCATTTTCGAACGTCTTAGCCAAACTCTGATCCCATTCTGAGTAGACCTCAAATTCTGCATTTGGATTTAAAAACTGCAAGCCATTGCCTGGGTTACGGCTCGGAAGCCGACCAATATCGCTATTTACAATAACTACCTGTATGTTTTCATCATGCTGATTTTCGAAATTGCGAATATATTCTGAGATTGCCACATTGTCTTCTTGATAGGCACCCCAATCACTTACGTGATCCTTGTAAGCTTGATTGCCCGTAACAATCCAGTAAATCCCCATTATCGTTAGAATGAGGCAATAGAGAATCCGTTTTCTCTCTGCCATAAAGAGCAGCACCACTCCAATCCCAGTGAGTAAGAGACAGTTTCTCAATTCAATCCAGTTTTCCTTTACGAACCATGTAACTGCACTATTGTTCACCGGTGCTCTCCATCGAAGCTCACCCTGATTGCATTGCCAGGAAACCGAAAGAACAGTTAGAGCGTAAATACCCATTAAGATCAACAACTCTGTAAAACTCATTTTTCTAAGAAACAGCTCTGCAAATCCAAGGGCCAGACCAACACTATAAAGAGGCTCCAAATATCTGCCATAAACCACATGGCTAATTGTCGTTGGAGTAATCATGGAAACCGAGCTGATTCCTGCGGATAAAAGAAAGGACAATAAGACAAATAAGTAAACCAAAGCCAACTCATCCGCGCAGGCATTTTCCCCAGTTTTTTGGTGCCGTTTTGATTTTCCCTGAATCCATTTGAACAGTCTTGTCACACTACGGAGCAAGAGAAGTGGAATCACAAAAAAAGTCGCAGTAAACAGATAAAATAGCTTTCCGGAAAAAGAAAGCAGAAAATCACGTATACCTGAAATAGTAAACAGATATCGAATATTACCTGCCTGCCCGCTAATGTTATTTACATTGGAACTAGGACTGGACACCCAAAGATTATTGATCAGATCCGTCTTCAAAAGCGAAAACAAAAAGTAGATGATTCCAAAAGTAAGGAAAAAAATGAGAAGTTTTAAGATGGCATCTCTCTTTGTTTTTTGAAAAAAAACCGAGATAACTAATATTATAAAAACAGAGAGAACAAAGCCTATCATTCTCTGATGCACATAATAGATGTAGGCACACAAAACAGAAATACTTATAAAATAAATCAAGTTGTATGTTTTAAGCAACTTAACAAAAAGCACAGTCAACATCACGACCAAGAGCGAAAGAAAACACTCAGGCCATGTGAAATGGGAATTAAGAATATTCGAAGCATAGACAACGGATATATAAGCGAAAAAAATTGCCCAACTGCTTTTAATAGTTTTAGGATAGAGCAGTTTGATAAGACGAATTAACAGCAGGAACGTTAGCGCTAACCATAGCCCGTTAACCATTTGGGCCAGGGCATAAGCATTCGTATAGGATCCAGTTAAGCTAATGAATAGCTTTAGGATCAGCGAATATCCAAAAGAATAGTACGGAATCGTCGAAATTACAGTCGACCAGTTCTGTCCGTTGAAAAAAGCCGCATCTCCCCAATACCCAAATTCATCTTGATAAATCTGCGGAATGGAAACCTGTTTGTAACCAATCAAGGGAATAACTAAAAGACTTACAACGCCTAAGATGATTAACAGCCAAGGAAGATATTTACTGGTTTTTCGAATATTTGCGGGTTGAAATTCTACTTCTGATTTCATCACACACCTCTAAAATAGTCTTTTCTTTGAGCAAGTATAAGAGAATTAAGTTCACAATTAGGGCAAGTGGGAGGACCACAAGCAGCGCCATTTTCCAATTCAGAACGTTTAATTGGAGAGCATATATACCAACCACCGTAACGCCAACAGAAAGAAGAGTTTTGAGTACGGTTCTTTTCACCGAATTGAGTTTTACCATGTGCCTGCAATTTAAGAAGAGGAGAATAAACACTGAAATTTCTGCTGCAAAGGTGGCAGCAGTTGCGCCAAGTACATTAAACCGGGGGATCAGAAGAAGATTAAGAAGAACGTCAATTACTGAACCGACTATCGTGGCTTTCAGCATGACGGATTCTTTATTGTTTGGCACCAGGAGCTGCCATCCCATATAACAGTCAACAATCGAAAACAGAAAATTAATAGAGAGAATTTTCATAGCGGGATCTGCAGCTAAATAAGCTTCACCGCTATACAGGGTAATCAGCTGTCTGCTGAATACTGACATATATACGCTAATTAAAATTCCGCCCAGCATAATCAGACGAGCAATCTTTGTTGCCAGTTTGCGATACTCTTCTTTGTTTCCCAAGCCTATGTAATAAGTCAAACGAGGAGTAAATACTCCGAATATTCCAGTAACAAAAGTTGAAGCAAGTCTGGTCAGTTTTGAAGCTGCTGTATAGAGCCCCACACTCATATCTCCCTGCATAGCTCCAAGCATAGAGGAGTCAAGTAATGAATATACGTTCGTCGCGACAATAACAGAAAAAATTACCGTCAAAGGCTTCAAGTGACGCATTATCGATTTCAAGGACAATTGAACACGCGTTAAATTCTTTACAATCTCTCCGCCATTCAGAATAAAGCTGACAGCATAAGGAATTACGATTGACACTGCATAAATAAGATAATTTTGAGGACTTTTGACAAAAAGAAATACAACTACTAAAGATAAAAGCGAACCAATTACAGATCGAATTGTTATATAGGTGTATTGCTCATAGATATTAAAATACCAGTCAAAGTTTAAGCCATAGACAATAATGTATACCGAAAATACCCATAGCAGTTTCGAGTAAGTATCTGGAATAAATAAAGCAGTAAACAATCCATAGGCGATTAGAGAAATCACAGTACAGATAAAATTTATTACAATCAGCTCAATAATTAGTTTGTTCAGCAATACAGGTTCATCCCTGTGTTTAGAGCCTTCACGAATTCCGTAAGTCGTCACACCAAACGAGGCAAAGAGCTGAAAATACGATGCGATTGACTGAATGTATTGGACTTTACCGATCGGTGCTACACCAAGCATTCGAGAGGCGTAAGGGAAAATCAACAAGGAAGAGCAGGTTACAACCAAAGTTCGGAGAATATAAATAATGAAGTTATATTTTAGGCTTTTCCGTTTTTTCGTCATTCGTTTTCTCTCTTTGTTTCTCCTGCTCAATGATTTCCAGATATCTGGTTCCATAAAAGTTATCTGGCTCAAGATACGTTCCTTCGGCCCATTCGTTCCATGCGTTGATGAATACAAATGGTCCTGTCGTATCTTCAGTCATGAGTTTATGCAGCGTATCCTTAAAATATTGCGGATCATTATCTACCATCACGCTGCCGTTTTTCCCTTTTCGCGCTGTATTATCCCATCCAACACAGACTGAAGGGTTATTGTTTTCAGGTTGCGAGCGATTGGCTATATTTTCAAACACACTTTTTGAGTCATACTTCGTAAGTTTATGTAAATTCATATTTACCTTCAAAAAACGATCGATTTTTGCTGGAAGGCTCTGTTTTTTCATCTCGTTCGAAAAAGTATATACAGGTTCGAAGGTCATTGTCCCAGCAGCATTTGGTAAAACAGGCTTTGGCTGAATATAGTTAAGCGTTTCGAGAATATAGATTCCATCAAATCCATATTCGCGCAGTCTTCTATTCCAAAAATCGACCATCTCTGCACAGTTTTGAATTCGAGAAGAAGTATAAAGAAGCAGAACTGGCTTGTTATCGATTTTGATGTATCGCTCATCTTTAAAAAAGGGCAGAAAATACTGCAGATGGGATTCCCAGTCTTTTTCCCCTCCATATTCTTGCTGAATAAGTATGCTTTTTTCTCGACCGTCCCAGGTCCTTGCCCAGGTCTCATTAGCCCAGGAAAACATAAAAGGAATTTTTACATCCGTATTTGTCAGTAACTGTTCAACCGGTTTTTCAAGCAGAAGCTTCCCATTAAACCAGTAATGGTAAAAACAAAATCCATCAATTCCATAAGCCAGGGCTAAACTAGATTGGTCTGCAAGAACTTTGGGATCGCTTAAATCATAGTAATTGTGGTTAAGAGGAACTCTAGGCTGTAAATGCCCTTTAAATAAGGGAACAGCTTTTTTTACATTCACCCAATCCGTAAATCCTGGCCCCCACCATTCATCGTTTTCAGGAATTCTATGAAACTGAGGCAAATACAAAGCGATAATCTTTTTCATATAGGGCCTTTCTAATCTAATAACAAGAGCCAGTTCAATTAGCAGCTAACCTTCAATCGTCAATAATTGAGTATCTACTTTTTCGTGAGGTATGAAATGTGTGATAAAAAATTATTCTTCTGCATTTTTGATCCGGCACGATTAAAAAAGTAGACCGCGGGAGGAATCAAAAAATAAAACCTCTTTCGAATCAGACTAAGAAAAACTCGGTTTTTAACCACACCTTTTCTGACCTGTAACTTTGAAATGGAGTCCGTCTGGTTTTGAACGTGCTGTATTGCTTTTTTTGTCTGTTTCGTTTTTTCAAAATAACCAGCCGGATTATTCGGAGAATTAATATTCTCAATCTTTCCAATAAGATACTGACCGCAGAGAATTTGCTGCCAGGATCTGATCTCCTGCTCGCTAAGTTTTGATTTTTCGAGGATCCCAAGAATATAATCATAATAATTTTTGTATCTTTGATCATAATCTTTAATATATTTGTATGTATAACTCTCAGAGCCTAGATTTATTCTCCAGTAGTAATAGATCTTTGAAGATGTCGATACACAATTCGCATACAAATAAGCTTCCTGCATAAACGTCAAATCATCTTCAAAGTCAATAATTTTTCTGAACGTCAGCGAATTTTCATCAATAAATGCTCTACGAAAAAGGCATTTCCAAATAGATGGATAATGTCTTTTTGAATTCTCGGCCTGAGCAGGTAAAAAACTGCCATAAACCATTGAGAGAAAAAAATCGTGATAAATTTGCTGTTTGTTAAAACAGCCATCATCAAAAGTTTCAAAAGGGGTAGTTCCATCACCCGCTAATTTTGCTGTACCACCCATTGCAAAATCGGAATCATCCTGATTCAACAGAGTCACTAAATCTTGATACATGTCCGGTGCTACTACATCATCCTGATCAACAAAACAGATGAACTCACCGACTGCCTGTCTCATTCCATAATTTCTGGCGTCCGCGATTCCGCCATTTTCTTTTTGGAAGATCCTGATTCTTTTATCCTGCTTTGCCAGAGCGTCACATATGTGCTGACTTGTATCTGTACTGCCATCATTCACAAGAATAATTTCTATGTTTTCATATTTTGAGTTTTGAATTCTGCTGACAGTTTCTTTGAGGAATTTTTCTCCGTTATATACAGGGATCACTACACTTACAAGTCCATTCAAATTGTGGCCCTCCTAAAATGGGTTATTAATTTTAATCCAGCCTGCATTCTGCGCTTTCCTCAGGATCTGCATTGCACTTGGAAGCAGCACTAAACTCGCAGGAAACAATTTAGCCAGCAGACGTATTGCAGTTGAATTATTCTTGTCTTTTTGAATATTAGTCACGTAACGGCCTGCTTCTTTTTTCAGCTTTCGAAGGACCTGTTTGTCTGCGTGATGAGTCCGAGCGTCAACATATAAATTCAGAGCTACAACAAACTGTTTTGATTCTGCTGCGCATAATGCTTTCGGATATTTCTCTTCAATAAATTGATGGATTTCCTTGCAAATTGGAATCTGAATCATCTTATTTTCCGAAAACTTAGAATTGACGATACTGAATGGACGCTGCAGGTAATAATAGTTTTCCACTTGTGCAAAGCCAATCGCGTTTGCTTCGGAAAAAAGGTGATGCATGATGCTTAAATCCTCATACTGCTCGCCTATACGAAACGGATGCTTCGTTAAGATGCTTTTTAAATAAAGTTTTCCTGGAGCATAAATCGGAATTCCCTTCCTGTAGTACATATTGGCAAGAGCATCCGAAACAGTCATTTTTACAATATCCGGTGCAGCCAGTTTACTCAGTCCACTCTGAGAATATATATACGCTGCACTTTCTTCATTTATTTTTTTTACCTGAGTGACAGAGATTTCGCTTCCTGCCTTCAAACGAATGGTGTTGAGATCTTCTACATATCTAGAGGTTACAAAATCATCCGAATCTATAAAAATCACCCAGTTAGATTCTGACTGCTGAACACCATAATTCCGGGCTACGGACAAGCCTCTATTAGGAGTATGAAAAACTCGGATTCTATCATCTTTTTTCTGATATGCATCACAGATTTCTCCTGAGGAGTCTGTAGAGCCATCATCAACCAGAATTATTTCCAAGTTGGGGTAACTTTGAGTACAGACACTCTCAATACATTTGGAGATATACTTTTCAACGTTATAGACCGGTATTACTACAGCGATTTTTTCATTCATATCTGACTCCGATTTTTAAAGGACTGTCTGTCATACGTTCCAAAGACAAAAGCATTAAAAGCTTTTAAAATCACTCCCATTTTTTTAGCTTTATACTTCCCTTTAAATAAAACGTGGAAGAAATCATAGCCCAGTTTCCCCATGCACAGGAAACGGTACAATGCACCTTCATACTCCCAATATCCGATCAAGTTATTCCTGTAGTAGTAAAAAAACATATTGATTCGATTCGGATTGTCTTCTTTTACAATGGACAGGGCATCTGCTGATTTTCTCTTATGAACTGCCTTGCTTTTTCCCACCATGTATGCAGGGCCAAAATCCCGAATGATTCTCTGTGTGTACTCTGAATCATCACCCCAGATGAAAAATGGAGCCCAGGGAAGTCCGCATTTTTTAATTGCGTCCGCATTAATCAAAAGCGATACAAACGTAGCCTTTGATATATTTACGATTCCATCCCCTAGATACTTATACCAATCGACATATCCTGTGGTCATTCCTTTTGGGAGTTTAGGAACGTTCATCGGTTCATCTTGCAATCCTCGAATGGAGCTGGCTAAAAAACTGACGGGCTGCGGAAGTTTTTCTTCTGCTTCTATTAGCTTTTCAAGACAGTCCGATGCCGGTTCAACGTCATCATCCATAATCCAAACCCAATCCGCATCGCCGATTTCATAGGACTTCTTCATTCCCGCATGAAATCCGCCTGCTCCGCCTGTGTTTTGATCTAATGCCACAAGTTCTACACGCGAATCGTTTAGAACTCTCGCTGCTTTCAAATGCTCAATTGTCCCATCTGTACTGTTGTTATCCACGAGGATCAGCCGATTAACAGGATACGTCTGGGTCAGGATGGCATGAATCGTCTCCATCAGCATTTCTTTACGGTTGAAGGTGACCACTACCGCATCAATCTTTTTATTCGCCACCATATTCTCCAGCCTTGTTCGGGTCGTCTTTTTGCTTCACTTCTTCTTCACTCAAGCCATAGTCCATTCGTCTGAGTTCAAACTGAACTTCTTCAAGCAGTCTTCGGTTTGCGGCAATTGTGTCTCCAAGCAGTCCGCAGAAGAAGCCAATTACGCCGATCGTAATCAACATGCATGCGATAACCAGAGACTGAATGTGACCGTTTCCAGCTCCCTGAAAATAAAAGACAAGAAAACGAATCAGCACGATCAGGCCAATCAGGCTGAGAATGGATCCGAGAATGGTGAAACAGTACAGCGGCTTGTACTGCATCATGGATCGCAGAATAGTAAGCATGCTTTTCTTTACATAGCCGAACATGCTGTGGAAAAGACGGCTTGGGCGCAGTTCCGGGTTGGTTCGGATTGGAACACTCGTTACAGCCATTTTTCTTCGACCGGCCTGCACGATGGTTTCCAGAGTGTAGGTGTAGTCATTCACCACGTTCATTCGCATGGCTGTATGTCTGGAGTACGCACGGAAACCGCTTGGCGCATCGGGGATATCCGTCTGACTGGCTTTGCGTACCACCCAGCTTCCAAGATGCTGGAGCTTCTTCTTCAGCGGAGAAAAATGTTCTGTATCATCAATCGGACGTTCGCCGATGACCATGCCGGCTTCCCCATTCAGGATAGGGCGTACCAGTTTTTCAATATCTTCTCCGCAGTACTGGTTATCGGCATCCGTATTGACGATAATATCTGCTCCATTGCGCAGGCAGGCATCGAGACCCGCCATAAATCCTCTGGCCAGTCCTTTGTTATTTCGAAAATTGACGACATAGTTTACGCCCCATTTTTTAGCGACTTCAACCGTGTTGTCGTGGCTTCCATCATTGATAATGAGGTACTCAATTTCATCGATTCCATCAATATGCTTTGGAAGATCATTCAGAGCGACTTCCAGGGTTTCTGCTTCGTTAAAGCAGGGGATCTGAATAATTAGCTTCATGCTTAATTCCTTTCATATATGAACCAGCCATCATTCAGGGCAGTCGGCTGAAAGCCCTGATCGAGGAGGTTTTGATCCGTATCGGTATTCGTAATAACCACCGCGTTATCTTCTTCGGGAACGGACGTATACTCCTGAACTGGAATATCAGGAAGGGCAAACTGATAAAGCCATGCCACGCCCTGGCCAGCGGAACCTGCCGGCACATTGGCTACATAAATCGTGCGGTCTGCAGCATTTTTCTTTATGTAGGCAATTCCCTCTTCAACTGCCTGTGCATTTTGCCGGGAACGATACCCTTCATGATGGATACAGTTAAATCCATATACGTAAATCATGACGAGAGCAGCCAAAGGCAGAATCCATTTTTTAAAATTCTTTTTAAGAAGGAGAAGATACACTCCCTGAAGAAGGAGCATCGCAAATACGCCTGCCAGATAGGCTGCCGTACTGATGTTGTCTACAAATCCCCGGGTTCCAAAGAATGGGGCATAGCTCCAGACGGATCCATTAAAGTGATTAATATATGGAACAACCAGAATCACAAACAGCCCCTGCAGCAGGAGTGAAGTAACAATGGACGGAACCAGAATGGACTGAAGACGCTCTTTGTTCTGAAACGCACAGATTGCTGCCATCAGGAGCGGAGACGCATAAGCCCCATAGTAGCGAAGGTATGTCACCATGCGAAAAGCGTCCCTGTTTCCATTCGTGAACATCGCTTCATAAACCGCTGAAAGTTCTGTAATGGACTGACCGCCGATCGTGATGATGATGGCTGCGAAGCTGAAGACAGCTACGCAAAGAATCTGTCGGTTCTCATTGATTCTTTCCGCTTTCGAAAAAATCATCTTCATGAGGATCCAGACAGCCGGAACAGCCAGCCCGGCACTCATCATAATGCCTTCATTCAGCTGCCCAAGGATGATATAGAACCAGCTGATCCAGGATTTAGGCTCTCCAAGGAAAAGGGAGAGTGTTCCAGATTTTACGGTTACAGACGTATTTCCCACTGGGCGATTCATTCCCAGGTAATTGAGAACGAACTGAATTCCAAACTTGTAAAACAGAAGAGCTGCAACCGCCAGTACGATTGTGACTCGCCAGTCCAGCAAAGGCTTTTTAAACCAGATCTGATAAAGCACTGCCGCAGCGAGGATCGCAAAAACCAGGGTGATTCCTCGACTGTGCACGGTTATGGCATACCCGGTCACCACCCACAGAAAAATCGTCCATTTCAGACTCGCCTTCTCGGTAAGAATCAGCAAAATCCAGACAATGCTCCAGATCAGAAAGTCGTACAAAAATTCCGGATACGTGTAGACCGCTCGAAGCGCTACGCAAAACGAGCAGACAATTCCGGAAATAATTCTTCGCAAAGGGTTCGTGACATGAAAAAACCGCTTCATCAAATAGCAGACAAGGGGTGCTGTCAGACTCTGAAAAAGCGCCATCAGAACAACTAATGTTTTATAAAGCACAGCCGGATCACGGATCAAAAGAAAAAACGGGGTAAGCAGAGCCGTATACCCGAATCCGTAATAGCGGTAGCCTTCCATGACGCCGCTCCAGTCGTATCCAGCCAGTTTTGCAGCAGGCCAGAAAGAGAAGATTTCATCTCCGGAAATCGACATCGTCTTTATCCCCACCGTAAAAATCAGTCTTGGAATAAACACGGCCAGGAAAGCTGTCCAGTATGGATGTCTGAGACAAAATTCCCAAAATTTCTTCATACCTAAGCTCCTATATAGATTTGTAACAGGTTTGTCTTTTTAGCATGCTTGCCAAAACCGATAATATACTACACGAAAAGCAACTAGACTGGGTAGATTTCCCTCTGACGGGAATTGCTTGAATAATCTAATAAAAATTATTTTTATGCCATTTACCTCTTATTTTGCCGATATAAGTACAGACTTTTTCAAAAATGACTGTACATTAAGCAGGAAAGAAAAAAGGGTGAAGCGTTTTCACCAGCTTCTTCCCATAGCGGGAAAGTCCTGGTGTTAAGACACTTCACCTTTTTTAACGCCATTATGGAAACGCTGCAATTCGTTCTGTAATTTGGCTTCTGTTTTTCAAGAGCCTGACACAGCCAGACAAAACCATACTGTGTCCGTACCATCAGTCTTTATGGAAAATATCGCGGGTGTAGATTTTATCCTGCACATCGGACAGTTCTTTGCCGTTTCGATTTGCGATGATCACATTGCTGATTCGTTTAAACTCATCCAGATCATTCACTACGAGAGAGCCAAAGAAGGTCGCTCCGTCTTCAAGAGCCGGTTCATAAATCACAATGTTCGCACCCTTAGCACGAAGACGCTTCATAACTCCCTGAATCGAACTGTGACGGAAATTATCACTGTGCGCTTTCATCGTCAGACGATAAACACCGATTGTAACCGGGTGTTTTTTCTTTTTCGAATAGCGATCGACTGTATCTTCCTCATAGCCTGCCATTTTCAGCACACGATCGGCTACAAAGTCTTTTCTAGTTCGATTGGCTTCTACAATCGCTCCAATCATGTTCTGTGGTACGTGTTCATAATTTGCGAGCAGCTGTTTGGTATCTTTCGGCAGACAATAGCCGCCATAGCCGAAAGACGGGTTGTTGTACTGGGAGCCGATTCTCGGATCCAGACAGACTCCATCGATAATGTCTCGGGTCGACAGACCTTTCATCTCCGCATACGTATCCAGTTCATTGAAGAACGATACGCGAAGAGCCAGGTAGGTATTGGCAAAAAGCTTTACCGCTTCTGCTTCCGTTGATCCCATGTACAGGACCTGAACATCCTTTTTCTGGGACGCATCCTTAAGAAGGTCGCCAAACCGATGGGCGGCTTCGACTTGAATCGGATCTTCTAAATCTGCTCCGACAATAATCCGGCTTGGAAACAGATTATCGTAAAGCGCATGTCCTTCCCGTAAAAATTCCGGGCTGAACAGAATATGATCCGTTTTATATTTTTCATTGATCGACTTGGTAAATCCCACAGGGATCGTCGACTTGATTACGATAAACGCTTCTGGATTTACCGTTCGAATTTCTTCAATAACGGATTCAACGGCTGACGTATCAAAATAATTCCGTTCGGAATCATAATTGGTCGGCGTAGCCACCAGAACGAGATCTGCATTCTGATACGCCGATGCAGAATCTGTAGTTGCTGTCAGGTCAAGATCTTTCGTCGCGAGGAATGATTCGATTTCATAATCCTGGATCGGAGAAATCCGTTTTTGAATCATTTCCACTTTCTCCGGAATAATATCAACAGCTGTTACCTGATGCTTCTGACTCAGAAGCACAGCAAGCGAAAGACCGACATATCCTGTACCCGCAACTGCAATTTTCAGCTTTGATGTCATAGCGTTCCTTTCTGCTTTCCCAAATCGCGCAAAAGACCTCTCATTCGGAAAAATGGTCAGCAGTTCATACTTTGCAAAAGCTGCCAGCCCGTTCGGGTCAACTGGATTTAGGAGTTACACGAATAATTTAACAGATTGAAAGCTATACAAGGGCTGTTTTGGCCCCGTATTCAAGTTATGTGCACAATTTCTTTCGGTTCGTTTTTAAATTTAACAGCCGTTTGAGGCTGTTTCTGCACTTTTTTCAGATGAATCTAGTCAAATTCAACTTTGCTGTTCTAGCAAAACTGGACTCCGCACGATTTTCCGGCACCCTTATTCAAGGCCATTTTCTGACAAAAGGAATCCTCGGTCTTCGTCCTCACAGGAAAATCTGATAACCGCATGCCAGCCTTCACCCTAGTATTTCCAGCAAACAGATCGACACCTTTTTACGTTTTTTTGAGTTTTACGCTCGGTATTCTCACGTGTTTTTCGATTTTTCGAACCGTATTCTCACGTTTTTAGAAAAATGCTGAAATGTGACTGTCCTTGCCCAAAACCGGTGACTCGTCTTGCGTGAAGGCCGCACGCATCTTTATGGATTTGCCTATGCAGATTCCGCTCCTTTTTCCCGCTTTCCTTTCTGCTTACTAACTCAAGACATTAAAAAAGCAGCAGGCTTCTTCTCCTTTGTCTGACCGGTCTGTTCAGACCTGGTCTTACAGGAAATTTGCCTGCTGCTTTAATTTTATTGAGTACTGGCTGGCGATCCAGCCGTTCTGGATTTTTCTTCGCGTAGCCTTATGGGCGATTTTTCATTTAGAACGCGGGGATTATCGGCTTACTTTTCTGGTGTGTTGTAGCCGTCCGGGTTGTTGGACTGCCATTTCCAGGAGCTTTCGCACATGTCATCGAGGTCGTACTGCGCTGTCCAGCCGAGTTCTTCTTTGGCCAGATCGCATTTTGCGTAGCATGCAGCGATGTCGCCTTCACGACGCGGTTTGATGGAATATGGAATTTCATGACCACAGGCTTTTTCGAAGGCGTGGATAACGTCGAGTACGGAGCTTCCATGTCCGGTTCCGAGGTTGTAGATTTTCAGGCCGGCGCCATGCTTGATCTGATCGAGTGCCGCAACGTGGCCTTTCGCCAGGTCAACGACGTGGATGTAGTCGCGAACACCGGTTCCGTCTGGTGTTGGGTAGTCATTGCCGAATACGCCGACTTCCTTGAGTTTACCAACGGCAACCTGTGCTACATATGGGAGCAGGTTGTTTGGGATGCCCTTCGGGTCTTCGCCAATGCGGCCGGATTCATGCGCGCCGATCGGGTTGAAGTAACGCAGAAGCATAACGTTCCATTCCGGATCGGCGGTATGAACGTCCATCAGAATCTGCTCGAGCATCCATTTGGACCAGCCGTACGGGTTGGTGCAGGTGCCTTTCGGGCATTTTTCGGTAATTGGCATTTCGGCCGGGTCGCCGTAAACGGTAGCGGAAGAGGAGAAGATGATGTTTTTCACATTGTGGTTTCTCATGGCTTCCAGCAGGTTGATGGTTCCGGCGATGTTGTTGTTGTAGTACTCGATTGGCTTGCGAACACTTTCGCCTACGGCTTTCAGACCGGCGAAGTGGATGACGGCATCGATCTGTTCGTTGTCGAATACGCGGTTCAGATCGTCCATGTTCAGAACGTCGCCTTTGTAGAATTTCACTTTTTTGCCGGTGATTTCTTCTACGCGGTCGAGCGCTTTTTCGCTGGAGTTGTACAGGTTGTCAAGAACGACAACATCGTAGCCGTTGTTGAGCAGTTCTACGCAGGTGTGGCTTCCAATGTAGCCGGCACCGCCCGTTACTAAGATTTTCATTTCAGATTACCTTCTTTCTGATCCTCACTGGGATCCCGCTGTATATAAAGCAGGACATCTATTGCGGTTTATCCGCACCGGCGGATGCCGGCGGGAAAACGTCTTTGAGTGCTAGAGATTTAAGCCGCTTTTATTTCAGATGATTCTGTCTTTTCTTTCCAGAATAATGCGCCTGCAAACCGGGAAGAATTGAGAATGATTTTGTATTAAAGCGCGTCGATGAAGCGGCGGAACGCCTTGCGGCCTTCGGCATCGGTTTTGTAGACGCCGGCGTCTTCAAGAACGTGCGTGAAGACGATGCCGATTTCGTCATGAATGATCTGATCGATATTTTCTGCATTGATCGTATCGTATTTCTTCATGATTTCTTCGGCCCAGTCGGCGTGCTTTTCGAGTTCCGGATTGGCACGCAGATCTTCGCCGTTGAGCATGGCTTTCTTCAGATCGGACATTTCCTTTTTCAGACGAGCCGGCAGGACAGCCAGACCCATAACTTCGATCAGACCGATGTTTTCCTTTTTAATGTGATGCCACTGCGCATGCGGATGGAAGACACCCATCGGATGTTCTTCGCTGGTGATGTTGCAGCGCAGGACGAGGTCGAGTTCGTATTCGCCGTCACGTTTGCGGGCAATTGGCGTAATGGTGTTGTGCGGTTCGCCGTTGGCGTTCGCCAGGATTCCGGCAGATTCATCGGAGTAGCCTCTCCAGGTATCGAGAATGTGATCGGCTGCGGTGATAACGCGCGTGCGGTCAGTTCCGCGCAGACGGATAACCGCCATTGGCCATTTCACGATGCCGGCTTTGAGGTCTTCAAATCCAGGAATCGTCACTTCTTCTTCGATTTCGGCTTTTGCCATTGGGAATTCGTGGTTTCCGCCCTGGAAGTGGTCGTGGGACAGGATGCTTCCGCCTACGATCGGCAGGTCGGCGTTGCTGCCCAGGAAGTAATGGGGGAACAGATCGATGAAGTCGAACAGTTTTACGAACGTGTCGTGGTTGATCGCCATTGGCGTATGTTCGCCGTTAAAGACGATGCAGTGTTCGTTGTAGTACACGTAAGGGGAGTACTGGAAGCCCCAGCGGGAATTGTTGACGGTGATAGGAATGATGCGGTGGTTTGTACGGCCTGGATGATTGACACGACCGGCGTAGCCTTCGTTTTCCATGCACAGCTGGCATTTTGGATACGCCGACTGCGGAGCGGATTTAGCAGCAGCGATCGCTTTCGGATCTTTTTCCGGTTTGGAGAGGTTGATCGAAAGTTCGATTTCTCCATACGGCGAATCGGCACTCCAGCGCTCGTCGCGGGCAATACGATCGCGGCGAATATAGTTGGAATCCTGAGAAAGTTTGTAGAAGTAGTCCGTTGCAGCTTTCGGGCTTTCTTCATACAGTTTTTCGAACGTTTCCTGAATCTGGGCAGGGCGCGGCAGAAGAGCGTTCATCAGTTTGGCATCGAACAGATCCCGATAAGTAATCGAGTCTTCGATGATGGAACGCTCTGCAGCAGTGTCCAGTAGATTATTCAGGACTTCCGGCAGAGAAATTTCGGATCCGTCGGGGGTGTAAGCCGTTTGATCCAATGCATCCTGGTGCATCAGGTCGAGAAGCAGGTTGGCAGCATACGTCCGCTCGCTTTCCGGGAGCAGACCGGTCTGAACGCCGTATTCCACGAGCTTCAGAATGGATTGATCAGCCATTTTTTCCTCTTTCTATGGCCTCTTGGATGGCCAGTAAAGTTTTACTAAACTTAATCATAATTTACTAAATCCTGTTGCAATTGCAATATGATTTGCAAAGTTTACAAATATATTTTCTATCTTCTCCAGCTGAACTTTCAAGACCTTTCCGGCTGAACTTGGCCGTGAAGGGAATGAAACGTTTCAAGTCATCTGATTTGTTCATCGTCTTTTGAGCCCCTATTCTGAAAATGTCAGAGCTGGATGGGTATCTGCCTTGACCCAGATGAGATCCCCATTTATATTTTGAGATTTCTTAGAAAGCATTTTGCGGGCGTGAGGCCGGCGATACTTTCCCAGCCGTATATAAAGGAGAAGCTATGTCAGAGCTCAATCTCAAACATATTAAGAAAGTGTATCCAAACGGTTTTGAAGCCGTTAAGGACTTCAACCTGGATGTTAAAGACGGCGAGTTTGTTATTTTCGTAGGTCCTTCGGGCTGCGGAAAATCCACCACGCTGCGCATGATTGCCGGTCTGGAAGAAATTTCCGGCGGCGATCTGATCATCGACGGCAACCGCGTAAACGATCTCGATCCAAAAGACCGCAAGATCGCGATGGTTTTCCAGTCCTACGCCCTGTATCCGTTCTTAACGGTTCGCGAAAACATGGAATTCCCGCTGAAGATTGCCAAACTGCCAAAAGAAGAAATCGACAAGCGTGTCGCACAGACCAGCCGTACGCTCGGTCTGGACAGCCTGCTCGACCGTAAGCCAAAAGCGCTTTCCGGCGGTCAGAGACAGCGTGTTGCCATGGGACGTGCCATTGTCCGTCATCCAAAGGTTCTGCTGATGGATGAACCGCTGTCCAACCTGGATGCCAAGCTGCGCGGCCAGATGCGTGTAGAAATTTCCAAACTGCATGAAAAACTGGGCGCTACCATTATTTACGTAACCCACGACCAGACCGAAGCCATGACCCTGGGCGATCGTATCGTTGTCATGAGCGACGGTGAAGTGCAGCAGATCGATACCCCGGCCCACCTGTACGACTATCCAATCAACAAGTTCGTTGCCGGCTTCATCGGTTCTCCGCAGATGAACTTCATGGACGTTGTCATCAATGAAAAAGACGGCAAGACGTACCTCACGATCGGCGACGACAATATCCTGATTCCAGAAAAATTCGCAGCCCGCGTTCGCGAAAAAGGCTACAAGGACGGCGACACCGTTACCCTCGGTATCCGTCCGGAAGATCTTTCCGACGATCCGGAAGAAGTAGCAAGCCACCCGGAAGCCAAGGCGAAAGGCAAAGTGGAAGTCTATGAAATGCTCGGCGCTGCCAGCAACCTCTACGTAGACTGCAACGGAACCCAGATCATCGCGGCAGTGGATCCTTCTTCCAAGACCAAAGCCGGCGATGTCGTTGAACTCGCTGTAAACACTGACCGGATCCACCTCTTCGACAAGGACACTGGACGCAATATCCTGGTTGAAGTTGACCCGGATACCGGCATCGTAATCGAAGAGCGCAGCGCTTAATCGCGTTTTCGCCAAATGGACAGTCCCGAAGCTTTCGGGTCATTCCTTTCCATCGTTATTCCTGCGGCAGAGCACTCTGTGTTCTGCCGCTTTTTCTCTGTTTTCGAATAGCAGATTCCCCATTTCGAACCCTGTTGTGCAAAAAAATGCATGATTCTGGAAAAATTGTATTCTGGTACAATTTTTCCACGGAATTATTGTATTGAAATACAATTTTTCCAGAACCGGCGAAACATCTGCGCACAGAAGCTGAACCCTGATCCTTTCTTTGCGTCTGAGGGCAGGAGGGTTTGTAAGCGTCAAATAAAAGACGGGTATTTTCTCGACCGCCTCCTTGGGATAAT
>NZ_JBKXLD010000039.1:0-19837 GCF_047010065.1 Allobaculum sp. | reverse complement strand
GATGATGGGTATTTCTTTCTTAAGATCATCGATGCTTCAAGAAACCCATCAATCAAGAATCCCAAATCCCACAAAATTTTTCATTGAACCAAAAGAAAGAGGGAAGGGCGGGCAGGTGACACCAGCCTTACAGGGATGCAAGGCAAACTAAAGGCGAAGCCATGAATCCCGCAATTTGATCATGCTAAACTTAGGACACAGCCAGATAAGACGCTTAAAATAAAACTTCCCGTTTTATAAAACGGGATAGGACGATCGGTTTCCTGTGAAAAACGGGGATAGATCTGGTTGCACTAAAGGAGGCGATAAGATTGAAAAAGCTTCTGAAATGGGTTCTCAGCCTGACCGTGTTTGCAGCGCTGGCGGGAACCGTGATCTTCTTTGGCATGGGAATCTATACCGCCAATGAATTTGAATCCAGAGAATCTCTCTCTTCGCTGGTGGATCGGGCCGAGGCAATGCCCGGCTATACGCCGTACGAAGAAGTTTCCCCTATGCTGTATCAGGCGACGATTGCGGTCGAAGATGCGCATTTTTACAGTCATCAGGCGGTGGATCTGAAAGCGCTGATTCGCGCAGGCCTTTCCCAGATCGTCCCCTGGATGCCTAAATCGGGCGGTTCCACGATCGATATGCAGACGGTCAAAAACCTGTATGGACAGTATGACGGTACCCCGGTATGGAAAGCCGGTGAAATCGTACTGGCGACCCGTCTCGATAAAATCTGCACGAAAGATCAGATCCTTTCCCTCTATGTGAACATCATTAACTATGGAAACAACTTCCATGGCATTCGCCAGGCAGCCAACGGCTACTTTGGCGTCGAACCGTGGGAGCTGACGGACGCGCAGGCGACACTGCTGGCAGGAATTCCGCAGTCGCCCTCGGCGTTAAACCCGCTCGTTCATTTCGATGCTGCCAAAGCCAAACAGGAAATTGTTCTGCGGGCGATGGTTCGCAACGACATGATTACCCAGGAGCAGGCGGATGCGATTTACGAGCAGGACTGCGGCATCGACCAGTATATCGAACCGGCTTCTGCAGAAGAAACGATGGATTATTCGATCGTTTCCCTCGATGAACCGGAACCGCAGATGGCGCTTCCTGTCTGGATGGCGTATGCCGATCCATCTCTGCTGCAGGCGGCGACCCTGGCGTAGCCAGCTCCGTTCTATATTTGATTTTTTGCGGTCTTTCCATACCGCAATTTGCCACACCGCATTCGATTTCCCTGTCCGTTTTGGTCTTTCCATTGGAAGGGTAGAAAAGGATTGAAATCCATCAAACAGAAATATCGAACAGCGCTTCTGAATCCAAAAAGCAGGAACGCTGTTTTTCTTTGGCGCGTTCTGGAAGGACCTTGATCAGGACGGTGCCTTTTGAAGAAATAGAGGGGCTGTTTCGGCAAGGTTCTATCTATTTCTATGGATCGGACAGGCGATAATTCACAAATGACTTAAGCGAATCCGGAGATGGTTCTGAGAAATTACTGGATTTAATCCGAAAGGCAGGATCGGTAAAGCGAGTAAGACTGAAAAAACCAATCGGTCTGGTTTTACGCAGAAGTGATCAAAACCCGATCGGTTTTGTGGGTTTCTCGATCTTTTTCAAATGGAAGGCCGCAAACGTGATTCAATAAAGCGGACTGGCCTGAAAAGTCGGCCATCGTTTTAGGAGGTTGGATTGTTTCATGAATAAGAAAACCGCGAACCTGCTCTGCCTGCTGATCGGCGTGATCTGGGGCGGGGGATTTATTGCTACGGATTTCGCATTAAAGACATTTACACCGTTTCAGATGCTTCTCATTCGATTTGCCGGGGCAGCGCTGCTCGCCTGGATTCCAGTTCTGGTCAAACGGGAAAAAGTACAGAAGGAAGCCATGAAAACGGGTCTGATTTCGGGATGCTTTCTGTACATCGCCTTTGCGCTGCAGACGTTTGGCATCAATCTGACCGAACCGGGAATGAACGCGTTTCTGACGTCGGTCAATGTGGTTCTCGTTCCGTATCTGGCCTGGATTGTCTGGAAACAGAAACCGGATGGGCTCGTTCTTTGCGCCTCTTTAGTCTGCATGGCGGGCATCGGCTTTCTTTCCTTGAGCAGCGGCAGCTTTGGTCTTCGCTGGGGCGATCTGCTTTCGCTGGGCTGTTCGGTTTTCTTCGCGGCACAGATTGTCGCGCTTGGCCGGTCCGAACACCTTTCGGTTGCGGTTGTCAACGCGCTGCAGCTAAGCACCGCGGCGGTTCTGGCCATTCCGTTTGGTCTGCTTGAACCGTGGCCGGCGCAGATTTCGATGGAAACGATCGGTTCTCTGGCGTATACAGTCTGCTTGTCGACATTCCTGTGCTATCTGATGCAGACGACGGCGCAGAAATACACATCCTGCGCGGCGGCTTCCATTTTAATGGGGACGGAAAGTCTCTGGGCCAACATTTTCAGCTTTCTGATTTTGCATCAGGTTCCGTCCGTCATGATGGTAACCGGCGGCCTGCTGATCTTTACAGCCATTCTCATGGTCGAAGGACGCGGCTGGATCGAGTTGCATCTGCTCAAAAAGAAGATCAATCCGCCAACCCAGACCAGCATTTAAAAGGTCGGGCAGCTTCCGTTGCTTCGTACTCCTGTCTGTCTTTTTAAAAGGCTGAAACGCGGAATTCTGGAGACGTTTTCCATGTTTTTGATTTTGGGCACATGTCGTTTGGGCATGCGCTTTTTTACACCCTTTGGGCAAACGACAAAAAGCCGTTCGTTCGCCTGTCTATACTGAAACCAGAAAGAAGGGCCTATTATGCTCAAGTCCTATAAATACAATGGAAAAGAAGCACTCCACCTTTCGGATGTTTCCTGTCAGGCGGGTGCGTATAAGAAAAAGAAAGAGGAAATCATTGCCCGAACGGCCGCCAACCAGCTTCAGATCCAGCAGCTGCAGGATAAGCTGTATGCGGATGGAAGCGCCGGTCTGATCATTTTGATTCAGGCGCGGGATGCCGCAGGCAAGGATGGAACGATCAAGCATGTCATGAGCGGTGTCAATCCGCAGGGCGTGGATGTCTACAGCTTTAAATCCCCGACACATGAAGATCTTTCCCACGATTTTCTCTGGCGCTTCAATAAGGCACTGCCGGCTCGGGGCAAAATCGCTATTTTCAATCGCTCATACTATGAAGATGTGCTGATCGTTAAAGTGCGTGAGCTCTGGAAAAACTACAACCTGCCGGCTTCGATTAAAAATAAGGATATTATTGAACGCCGCTATTCTCAGATTTGCGGCTTTGAGGAATACCTGTACCAGAACGGCTACCAGATTGTAAAAATCTTCCTGAACGTTTCCGCGAAGAAACAGAAAGAACGCTTTTTGGAACGCATCGATCGACCGGAGAAAAACTGGAAGTTCTCCGAAGCCGATCTTTCGGAACGGGCCCTGTGGGACGATTACACGCACGCTTACGAAGACGCGATCAACGTCACCGCGACCAAGCACTGTCCGTGGTATGTCATTCCGGCAGATCAGAAATGGTTTGCTCGCTATCTCGTCAGTGAAGCGATCTTAAAAGCGCTTGAGAACATCGATCCGAAGTATCCGCAGCTATCCAAGGAACAGATCGACCGTCTCGCGTTTTACAAGCAGGCTCTGCTCAATGAGAAAAACGGGCAGGAAGCCAAAAGCTTTGTCGCCGATGCCGATGAAGTCAAAGCGGCCGATGAAAAAGTTACGGACGATCTGAAAGAACAGAAATCGCTCAACGCGTAATCCAGTTTGGATATAGAAAAAAACAGCGAGTCCATCGTTCGAAGAATATCTTCGATCCGGGACTCGCTTTTTCTCTGGGAAAGCGAAGAGGAGGGAAGATCCGCTTTCAGAAAACAGTCCGAGAAGGCGGTAAAAGCAGACAGAAAGTGGAGGGAGAAATACAAAGAAATACAGTAGAAGATCCGGTTTTGCGTTTCATATTCCTGCTGGATTCATAGGAAAACAGATCCGAAAACGAGGGGATTCATGCAAGCGCATTCACGAAAGAAAAATCCCATAAAACTGCAAAGTTTTGGGATTTTTCAAGGTGTACGGTTTCGATTCGCATTGTACGAAAACACGATTCTTCCTATACTTTGAGCAATTACAGGAAAGTTGAGGAAAAATAAATCATGAGTTCTGCTGCTGCATTCCTGGCCAAAAAGGACGTTCAGATTTCTGCCAAACGGTATGGAATCGATGCCCTTTCCGCCATGGCCCAGGGACTTTTCGCCTCTCTGTTAATGGGAACCATTCTTAATACGATGGGAACCCTGCTCAATCTGCCGATTCTCGCGGAAATCGGCTCGTACGCGACGGCGGTCAAAGGGCCGGCGATGGCCGGAGCCATCGGCGTTTCCCTTCACGCGCCAAACCTTGTACTGTTTTCGCTCCTTGCGGTCGGCTATGCGGCGGACGCCCTAGGCGGAGCCGGCGGTCCGCTTGCAGTTTACGTGGTGGCGGTCATCGCCTGCGAATGCGGCAAGCTCGTTTCCAAGGAAACCCGTGTCGATATTCTCGTTACGCCCTTCGTTACAATCTGCATCGGTGCTCTGCTTTCGATTGCCTTCGCGCCTGCGATCGGCAGCGGGGCGACCGCGCTTGGCGGCATGATCATGTGGGCTACCGAACTTCAGCCCTTTTTAATGGGTGTCATCGTTTCGGTACTGATGGGCATCTTCCTGACGCTGCCGATCAGTTCGGCCGCAATCTGTGCTGCGCTTTCGTTAACCGGTCTGGCTGGCGGCGCTGCCCTGGCTGGCTGCTGCGCGCAGATGGTCGGATTTGCGGTCATGAGTTTCGCGGTCAATAAATGGTCCGGTCTTTTTGCCCAGGGGCTGGGAACTTCGATGCTGCAGATGGGCAATATCGTACGCAAGCCAGTCATCTGGCTGCCGACGATTCTGGCCAGCGCCATTACCGGTCCAATCGCCACCTGCCTGTTCAATTTACAGATGAACGGCGCCGCCATTTCTTCTGGCATGGGCACCTGCGGTCTGGTCGGACAGATCGGCGTATTCACCGGCTGGATGACGGAAATTTCCGAAGGCCTTCGTGCTTCCATCGGTTTCATGGACTGGACGGCACTGATCCTGATTTCGTTCATTCTTCCCGCCATCTTCACGCTGCTCTTCCATCATCTGTTCTTAAAACTTGGCTGGTACACCAATGAAGATCTCAAGCTTGACGTCTGATCGACAGCGATTGCTATACCATCCAGTTCTGGATGGAATTCCGTATGGAATTCACTCTGGTCGGATCCTTCACGCATGATTTTGCCAGTTTACTCTTATTCAATATTCAATTCAGACACATAAAAAGCCGGGTTGTCCGGCTTTTCTTTTTGGGCTCTGAAGATAGCGGTATCGGTATTCGATTTCGTTTTATTCCTGCCGGGGACGAACGATTTGGACATGGCTTCCGGGCGGGGAATTGGCCTGTGCTAAAATCTGTATATGTTTAAAATCAAGCAGAAAAACGACTGGGCGATCGATATTTCTCTGCATATCCCGCTGCCCTCGTTTGCAATCCAAATTACCAAAAACGCGACCGAATCCGAAGTCGACTTGAATACCCCGCTGCATCGAACATCCGCGAAAGTCATGAGCGATTCCCATTCGGTATCCACCGAATTCCGTCAGGAAAGCGGTCCTGTGGCACAAGCCGGCGCTTCTTCCGCTTCTTCCCAATCCGCCGAATCGACGGCTTCTTCTTCTGCATCGTCTGCCTCGTCTTCGGCAGACCAGGAACAGAAAAATGGCGACCAATAGCACGAATTCATCTTCCAGTTCCACAAAGCTCGTTTCTTCGGGGGAGCGCTTTGCTCAGATTGTCAAAGTCTTAAGCCGGCACCATGTCCAGCAGGGCATCACCCCGGTTAAGCTGCGCGAGATTTTTGAAGATCTCGGACCGACGTATGTCAAACTGGGCCAGATCATGTCTTCGCGTACGGATCTGCTGCCTAAGGAGTATGCCAAGGAACTGGAAAAGCTGCGCTCGGATGTGAATCCGATGCCGTATGCGGTGGTCAAGGAAGAAATCGAAAGGGCGTATGGAAAGCCGATCGATCAGATCTTTTCGTACATCGACGAAAAGCCCTTAGGTTCCGCCAGTATGGCCCAGGTCCATGAGGCGATCACGCCAGATGGAGACAAAGTCGTCATCAAAGTGCAGCGGCCGGGCATTTACGAACAGATGCAGGTCGATGTCAAAATGATGAAAAAAGCCGCAAAGCTGATTTCTCTCGATCAGGTCATTTCCGGTCTGGTCAATCTCGATGACGTCATCGACGAGTTCTGGAAAACGGCGCAGGAAGAAATGAATTTCCGTCATGAGGCGGCCAACGCGATTCGCTTTGGGGCGGAAAACGATGCCGTTCCTTACCTGCATATCCCGAAAATATATTCGCAGTATACGAGACAGAACATGCTGGTGATGGAAGAAATCGACGGCATCGAAATCGACAACTATCCGGCACTTGAAGAAGAAGGCTATTCCCGTAAGGAAATCGCGATGAAACTGGGCATGAACTTCATTGACCAGGTTATTGAGCACGGCTTTTTCCATGCGGATCCGCATTCAGGAAACCTGAAAATTGTCGACGATAAAATCGTCTGGCTTGATTTTGGCATGATGGGCGAGCTGACGCGCGGACAGGCCCAGCAGATGAGCGAAGCACTGGACGCGCTGGCGCAGCGCGATCTGCCACGTCTTTGCGACGCGATTCTCAATATTGGCATTCCGCCGGAAGATCTCGACTACATCGGCTTTTCCAACGCGCTTGAAACGTATTTAAACCGCTACATCAACCAGTCGTTTTCAGATCTGGACCTGGGAGTGATGGTGACGGAGGCCATTGAAATCTGTCAGCGCTATTCCATACGGCTGCCAAGCTCGATTACGATGCTTGCCCGGTCGATGGTGACCATTCAGGGGACGCTCAAAGATCTCGACGATCAGGTGAATATGCTGGAATACATTTCCAACGAAGGAAAAACGCTTGATCAGATCGACTGGAACAAGGAAATCAGCACCTTCTTAAAGGAAAGCTATGCGGGACTGAAGGCGCTCACGCACATGCCGGTTCGGCTGGATCGAACGTTATCCTTGCTGCAGAAAGGCCGTCTTCAGGTCGGCATCAAAATTTCGGATCTCGATCATCTGATGCCCCAGATCAGTCATCTGGTGGACCGCCTTGTCGTCTGCATTCTCATTGCGGCGCTGCTGATGGGCAGTTCCATCATTTGTACGACGGGCATGAAACCGCAGCTGCTTGGCATTCCGGTGCTGGGTCTGGCGGGATTCTTTATTTCGTTCTGCCTGAGCCTGTGGCTCTTTTACAAAATGCTGTTCAATCGAAAAAACGGAAACCGGCTGTTCTAGCCGGTTTTTCTCTGCCTTCTCGATTTGGTTCTTCGCAATCTGTCCGAATTGTACTGGATCGCGTCTGGATTTTCGACTTGGCCGTATTTGATGCTTTGGAGGTGTCCTGGTCTGGCCCGGTGCATGGCGAAAATCGGGAAAGAATTGTGTCTTTGATCAGTTTCCAAAACAATGGGTATCCCATGGGGATGAAAATTTTGTCAAAAACGGCGGAAAATGTCTTGCCATTGCGGATTGTGACAACGAAAATGGATAAATACGCGATTGCTTTTTGACCGTACCGGCTTTCTTGAATCCATAGGGTTCTGTAAGTGAAATTTCCAAACCGCACCCGTCGATAGGATCGACAGCCTGGCACTTTGTGCAGACAGGGAAGAATGATCGATTCATATTGTTCGAACGTACTGAACGAGTTCATTTCCGGAGGCAAAAACCAATGGATAAAAGATGAGAACAGGCACAATTCCTGGTGAAATTTCAATATTCGAAAAGCGTTTTCACCTTTCTGTGCCCAAGTACGCAACAAGTTGCTAATATATTCGGTAACAAGTTGCCAATCAGGAGACAACTATGAATTCGGAAGAAATGATCAAAAAACTGTACGGCTCAGCAGAAACCCAGAAAATGTTTATCTTCTGTATGCTGCTGATTACCGCCAACCGGCTCCAGACGCTGTTTGATCAGTCCGTTCCCGACCTTTCCCTGAAACAGATCATCCTTCTGGCGATCGTTCGCTATTCCAAGGAACCGATGACCTTTACGCAGCTTGCTAAATTACTGGGCTGTTCCAGACAGAATGTCAAAAAGCTGGCCGATGTGCTGGTGAAAAAAGGCTATGTCACGCTGCAGCCAAACCCGGAAGATCAGCGCTCCGTCTGCCTGTATCCAACCGATCAGGACGGCGCGTTCCACGACAGCTACTTCCCAGTCTGCCCGCAGGAGCGTGAAGCGCTGTTTGAAATTTTTACGGACGAAGAAGTCGAAACGCTCTTTCATCTGCTCCATCGGCTCCAGAACCGGATCGATGAAATCGAGGAAGAAATGGAAAAGGAAGCCGATTCGTAAAAAGACAGAACCGGGTAAAAAGGCTTTTTTCAGAACCAGACTCTGGAAATAGCCGGTTTCTTCCTGCACCAGAAAACGGGGAATCTTCTGCCCCAGGAAAAAAGGAAACCGGAATCCAAAAGCCTTTCCTTAAAAGAGTAGAAAAGGATGCGACGGATTTTTCCTGAAACAGGAAAACAGGGAAATGATCCGCCCGAACAGGAATTTCGTATTACAGGAAAAAGTTATGAAAACAGCTGTCATTTATAGTTCGCAGACGGGCTTTACCAAGCGCTATGCGAATTGGATTGCTTCGGCAGCCCATGCGGACTGCCTGGACGTGTCAGCCGCCAGTACCGAAGATTTATCGCAGTATGATGCCATCGTTTTTGGAAGCTGGATCAGCGGAGGCTATCTTCATGATCTCCACTGGTTGAAGGACAATTTGCCGACCTGTCCTGATCAGAAACGGATTCTGTATATTGTCGGCGCCAGTCCGTCCGAAAACGAGGAAGTGAAGCGGCTTCGCAAAAAGTGTCTGCGCGCTTTTGAAGAACACAACGTAAAGGATATTTTTTACTGCCCCGGCGGTTTTAACCTGGAAAAACTGCCCGCGTCTTCCAAAGCGATGATGAAACTGTTCATCCGCACGTTTCTCGCAAAGAAAAACAAGACCGAACCTCAGGCGTTAATGGCCCGGCTGATCGTTAAAACGTACGATGTGACCAACCCGAAATACATCCTTCCCATTCTCGACGCCTTAAAAAAGACTCGGATGCTCAAGAAGAATAAACCGGCTTCTCTTTTTTGACGGGTCGATTTTGAACCTGCTTTTCCTTCCAAAAGCCGTTCGGAAACGTCTTCAAATAGAATTTAAATCCCATTCAGAAACAGACAGCCGAACCGTCCTGCGCGGTTCGGTTCTTTTGCGTTCCGAGCAGAAGAACCGGTAAGATGATACAGGCTGTGATTAAGGCACGCTTGCGCGGGATTAAAGCAACATCATACTGTCCCGTACCCGACTTTAACCTGCAGTTCATTCAGGCGTGCGATCCTTTTTCAAAAGGAATGCGCGTACGATAAAACTAAGTGCAATCCATAAAAACGCATGCCAAAAATGAGCATGATACAGCCTGTATACACATAAGAAAGTTTTTAATCGAAAGGGAGGTCCTGTCTATGGAACAGCCAGCTCACACTGCGAACAACGATAAACTGACGCGAAAACAAAAACTGAAAAAGAAACTGCCCGCTTTAGGGGTCGGGGCTCTGATCATCGTTCTGATGGTCGGCCTCGATCAGTGGACCAAATGGGCCATTGTTAAAAGCATTCCCCTCAACGGCATGATTGAAGTTATTCCAGGTTTCTTTGAACTGACGTACTTACGAAACTTTGGAGCGGCCTTTTCCAGCATGACCGGCGTCTCGATGGGATTTTTCGGAATTCTCACGATTGTCGCCCTTTGCGTCATCGCGTATTACTTTATGAAAACCGATAGTACGAAAGTGGAATTCGCCCTGTCTCTGATTGCGGCAGGCGCCATCGGCAACCTGATCGACCGCATGACGCTCGGCTATGTCCGCGACTTCTTCCGCTTTTATATTTTCGGATCGCCCTTCGCGGTCTTTAACGTGGCCGACGTCTGCCTGACCATCGGCGTCGCGCTGCTCATTGTGATCGTTCTGGTCGAGGAATGGAAAGAGAGGAAAGCGTTCAATGAATCCAGCAAATCCAGTCAGTCCAAATAATATGGATCCAAAGCCACAGGAAGAAAAAAACAGCGAAACCGTCGAAGAGACACTTTATGCGGTCAATACACCCCCTGAAGTTATGACCGACGTAAACTTCGAAGACGATCTCGATGCATCCGATTCGATTCAGACCGTCGATCTGGACGACGGTTCCCAGCAGATCACGCTGACCTGCAGTAAGGAAGATGCCGGCATGCGTCTGGACAAGTACATCTGCAAAGTCCTTGATCTTAGCCGTACGCGCACCGCGTCCCTTCTTGAAGAAGATCGTGTCAAACTTTCCGACCGCAGCGTTAAAGCCAGCCGGAAAATGCAGGAAGGGGATATTCTCGAAATCCATATGCCGCCTGCACAGAGTCTGGAAGTTCTTCCGGAGAAAATGGATCTCGATATCGTCTACGAAGACGAAGACATCATCGTCATCAATAAGCCCAAAGGCATGGTTGTCCATCCTGCCCCTGGCCATATGGAACATACGCTGGTCAATGGTCTGCTCTACCATTGCCAGGATCTGTCCGGCATTAACGGCGTAAAGCGTCCGGGCATTGTGCACCGTATTGATAAGGACACTTCGGGTTTGCTCGTTGTGGCCAAAAACGACATGGCGCACGAATCTCTCGCAGCCCAGCTGCAGGACAAGAGCCTGCGCCGCATTTACCGCGCCATCGTCCATCATCCGTTCTCGCATACGATCGGAACCGTCGACGCGCCGATCGGCCGCGATGAAAAAGACCGCCAGAAAATGGCGGTAACAGCGAAAAATTCGAAACCGGCCGTAACGCACTTTACCGTTCTGGAAAACTTCAAGGACTACGCCTACATCGAATGTTCGCTGGAAACCGGTCGTACCCACCAGATTCGCGTACACATGGCCTATATCCAGCATCCGGTTGCCGGCGACCCGAAATACGGTCCGAGAAAAACGATTGAAGCGGGCGGACAGCTGCTGCACGCGATGCAGCTCGAGCTGATCCATCCGCGTACGAAAGAAAAGATGCATTTTGAAGCGCCGCTCGATCCGACGTTCGCAAAAGTTCTGGCTGAGCTGGAAAAGGAAGCAGCAAACGCATGAGAGAACGTTCGGTACTGAGCTGGGACCAGTATTTCATGGCGATGGCCCATCTGGCCGCCTTCCGTTCCAAAGATCCCAACACGCAGGTCGGCGCCTGCATTATTAATCCGCAAAAGCGAGTGGTCGGCATGGGCTACAACGGCTTTCCGCGCGGATGCGATGATGACGTCTACTCGTGGGAGCGGGAAGGTCAGTTTCTGGAAACGAAGTACCCGTTTGTGGTGCATGCGGAACTGAACGCCATTCTCAACTCCATCCAGTCGCTGGCCGGATGTACCCTGTATGTATCGCTCTTTCCGTGCAACGAATGCGCCAAGGCGATCATTCAGTCCGGCATTACCCGCGTCGTGTACGAATCGGATAAGTACTGCGGCAGCGAAGGCAACATCGCCAGCAAGCGCATGTTCCAGGATGCCGGGATTGAACTCATTCAGCTGCCCTATCAGGTCCATATCGATGCCCGCATCGAAGAAGACCAGGACCGCTGTGCTGAGGACGGCTCCCGCGAGTGCGGCTGCCCGGACTGCAGGAAGTAAGATTTGTCTGGATGGAGATCTGCTGAAATCGATCTGCTCGTTCACAAAGCAGTCGGATAAAAACAGACGCCGAACAGATCCAGATGAATAGACGAAACAAACGAAACCGATGCCCTTAAAACTATCCGTTTCCATCCATACAGCGCGCAGGCGATAATGCCTGCGCGCTCGCTCTTTTTGCGCGGAATTCACGTTTTGGATTCTTCTGGAATTTTCAAATTTTTGAATTTTCGGATTTTTGAATTATCGGATTTTTGATTTTCCCGCACGCATTCTGGGCAAAAGAAAATCCAGAACGGTTCCAAAAGAGGGAGACGTTCTGGATGTACTGCGGGCTTAGACCAGGCCGATTTTCTGGGAATTGACGAAATGCATTTTGACAAATTCCGGCATGCGCTCTTTTCCAATTTTCGCCATGAGCTTTCTGGCGCTCTGGGTGGCTTTGTCTCCACCGCCTTTTTCCAGCGGCATCCCGGCTTTCGCCTCGAGCTGTTCCCAGACTTTTAAAAAGGCGTAGCGGGCGAGTACCGAAGCGGCCGCAACCGCGATATAATGCGATTCCGCCTTCGTCTCAAAATGAATGGTGCGAATGACGTTTTTCTCCTGCGCCAGATAGCTATAGTACGTGCGCGGAATGCAGAACTGGTCGATCACGCAAAGTTCAGGCAGGGCATAGCCTTTTTTCTGCAGATTCAGGTACACCTGATTGTGCATCATGGCTTTCATCTTGTTGAGGTTATAGCCTTTTTCCTCGCGTATGCGATTGTATTGGGCATTTTGTAAAATAACGATGGAATGGGGAACCATCGCTTCAATTTGCGGGGCCACTTCAAGAATGCGCGCGTCGGTCATTTTCTTGGAATCGGTAATTTCCATTGCGTGCAGCTTCGCGGCACATTCCTGGTCCGGGACGATTACCGCAGCGACGGTAACCGGGCCCATGTAATCGCCGGTGCCGACTTCATCGCTGCCGGCCTGCGGGAAAACATTGGCTTTGGACCCGTGACCTGCAGAAGACGAATTCGACGCGGGACGGACCCGTGGGACATCGTCAAGTTCTGCGGCCGAAAACCGTCCGCTGGATTCGTCTTTTCCTAAAATGTCATCGGCGACACTGACGACCCAGTCGATATCACCGCCCTGAATGACGACTTTACCGGACGTATAGGCGGTCACGACGACTTTTTTCCCGGAAGAATCCAGGACATAAATCGACCAGGCCGCGTAAGAGGGAAGATTTTTCGCTTTGGAGAGCGGTTTGAGTTTTTTGTGGAGAGTCTCGATCTGGCTCGAGCTCATGGTTCGTACAACAGTTGCCATGTTCCTATTGTATCATTACAGGGATTGCGGCCGTTTCCGGACCGCCGGGCCTTCCCTGCAGAGGAAAGCTGTATTTCCTCGTGCAAAAGACGGACGATACAATGCCGATCCCAGTCGCTTTTACGCGTATCTGCGGATCAGCGGATCGGGTGCAGGCTGAAAGAAAAGATTTCACAGAAACCAGAGTCGACAGGACTCTGCAGTAAATACTGAATTTATGCAAAGAAACAACGAATTCCATTGCGGAATTTAGAAGGAAAGAGAGGGACGGATATGTACGTAGATAACTGGAATGCCATCGATATGCCGGCGGTACTGGAGCAGTTTGCCAGCCTGGCGGCTTCGCCCAAAACCGCAGCCCATTTAAAAGACGCAAGAGTGCTCAAATCGACGGCAGTCGTTCGGCGTCAGCTGGATCTTTGCGCAGAAGCCTTTGCGTTTTTGCAGGATGGGCAGGAGCTTTCGTTAGGCGGACTTGGCGACATCACAAAATCCGTCAAGCTGGCCAAAAAGGGCATCGCGCTGAACGGCAGCGAACTGCTGGAAATTTCACTGTTTATTACGGCGTCGCAGACCGCGGCCAAGGCGTTTTCGCCCGAAAAGGAACCGATGCTTTCGGATCTGGCCTCTACGCTGGCCAACCTGTCTTCCCTGGCGGCGGACATCGATGAAGCGATCGATCTTTCCGGATCGATTCGACCGGATGCGAGCGCCCGCCTGCAGAACCTGAGCCGTCAGCTGGTGCAGACGAAAGCCGATCTGTCGGCTGCAGCCAAAAAGTTCATTCAGGCGCATTCGTCTTCGCTGGTCGATACGATGACGGTGTATTCCGGAGGACGCCTCTGCGTTCTGGTCAAGGCGGCCGACAAGTATAAGTTTGGCGGCATCGTCCATGGAACGAGCCAGTCCGGGGCCGGAAGCTACGTAGAACCAGACGCGCTGGCGACGCTCAATAACGCGGCAGCCAGTCTGGAAAACGAAATCGAAGAAGAAAAGAAGCGCATCTGCAAGGAGCTCAGCCGCAAAGTCGGCGCAAACGCCAAGGCGCTTCTGTCCAACGACGAAACGCTCGAAATTATCGATACGGCTCTGGCCAAAGCACGTTGGATGCAGCTGCACGACGGATGCATTCCGACGCTGCAGGGCATGAGCCACGCGCTGCATATCGATCACGCGGTACATCCGCTGCTGGATGCGAAAACCGCAGTCGCCAACTCGTATGCGCTGAGCGATGAACAGGACTGTCTGATGATTACCGGATCGAACATGGGCGGCAAGACCGTTACGCTCAAGACGATCGCGCTCTTTATTCTTCTTGCGCAGTGCGGCTTTCCGGTCAGCGCCCATCGGGCTATGCTTCCCATTTACGAACAGTTTTATTTCGATGTCGGCGATGAGCAGTCGATCGAAAACAACTTGTCGACGTTCTCGTCGCACATTTCCAAAATCGCGAAAATCATTAAGAAAGCCAACGAACATACGTTCGTTCTGCTCGATGAAATCGGCAGCGGAACGGATCCGGATGAAGGCGCGGCGCTTGCTCAGGCGGTCATCGAAGCGCTGATGGATCGCGGGGCTACGATTTTAACGAGTACCCATTACAACGCGGTCAAAGCCTTTGGGAAAACGAATCCGCGCGTGCTGTGCGGATCGGTGGAATTCGATCCTGTGAAACTTGTTCCGACGTATCGCTATTTACCTGGTATCAGCGGCGCGAGCTGCGCGTTCCCGATTGCCAGCCAGTTCGGGCTGAACGGAGATGTACTCAAACGCGCCCGGGAGCTGAAAGCTCAGAACGAATCCGAAGCCGCCAGGCAGCTGTCGGTTCTTGAAAAGCAGCAGGCCCAGGTACAGAAGCAGAAAGACCGCTTCGACGCGCTCGTTAAGGACGCACACCGTCTGCAGAAAAAGGCGGACGAAGACCAGAAAAAATGGGCGTCCATGAAAAAGCGTCTCGACGACGACTATGCCCGCCAGCTTGAAGACATGCTTTACGAAAAGCAGGAAGAAGCCAAAGCCATCCTGCGCGATCTGCGGGCCAGCACGGGAAAAGCCAGTCACGAACAGATCGAGAAAATGGGTCAGCTCAGTCAGCTCGACGACGCGAAGAAAACCGAAGAGCCGGCGGTCGAAAAGCAGGAAACGATCGAACCGGGCGACTACGTCCATGTCATCTCCCTCAACAATCATGGCGAAGTCGTTCAGGTGCGCAAGAATAAGGCTGTCGTCATGGTCAATGGCCGACGCGTCAATCTGAGCGTCGATCAGCTCGAAAAGATCAAGAAGCCCAAAGCGCAGAAACAGCCGCGTAAAAAGGAAAGTCCGGATCTTTCCTTCCGTCCGTTCAATATGGAACTGAACCTGATCGGCATGCGTGTCGAAGAAGGCATCCGCGAGCTCGACCATTATATTGATCAGGCGGTTTACCATAATATTAAAAACGTCCGGATCATTCATGGCATGGGTACCGGCGCGTTGCGCAGCGCGGTCTGGAAAGATCTCAAGAGCCATCCGCAGGTCAAGCGCATTTCCAGCGGCGGACCTAACGACGGCGGTCTAGGCGCTACGCTCGTCGAACTGAAATAAACCGTCTGCAGTGCAGGTCGGATTTTCGCGCAATCTTTCGCAAAGCCGGGGGATTGCGCGCTTTGCTATACTGAAAAAGGACGCTTTTTCGTCCCACAGACGTTTGATAATGAAAAAGGACGGTCTTCTGACCGCAGATAACGTCTGAATTTTCCATTTATTTTTGAACGAATGCACTCTTGTCAAAGAGTTAGAAAGGATCGTATGCCGCTGACCGAACATATTCAGAAAAAACTGGAACTGCTTCCGGATAAGCCCGGATGCTACATCATGAAAGATGCAAATCAGGAAATCCTGTACGTCGGAAAAGCCAAGGTTCTCAAAAACCGGGTTCGATCCTACTTTCACGGCGTTCACAATAACAAGACCACCAAACTGGTGGCCCGCATCGAAGATTTTGAATTCATCAACACCACAACCGAAAAGGAAGCGCTGCTTCTCGAGATCAATCTGATCAAGAAATACCGGCCGCCCTTTAACATCATGTTCATGGATGACAAAATGTATCCATACATTGAAGTCACCAAGGGGGCGGATTTCCAGGTCCGCATTACCCGTAAGGCCAAGGGAAGAAACAGCGACTTTTTCGGTCCCTATCCGATTTCGACGTACGCCTACGACATGGTCAAGCTGATCAGTCAGCTCTACCCGATGCGCCGCTGCCGCACGATGAGCAAGACGCCCTGCCTGTACTATCACATGCACCAGTGTCCGGGCTTCTGCTTCCAGAAAGTCGATGAAAAAGAGGCGCTCGCGCGCCGCGAGAAAATCATTCGCTTTCTCAAAGGCTATACCGGGGAAGTGAAAGAAGAGCTGCAGGAAAAGATGGCCGAAGCGAGCCAGAACCTGAATTTCGAGCGGGCACAGGAACTGCTTGGCCAGATCCGTTCCATCGACTACATTCAGGAAAAGCAGACAATCGACTTTTCGATCCGGGACAACTTCGATGTCTTTGGCTGGTACGAAGACAAAGGCTACATTTCCTTCCAGGGCTTTTTCGTGCGCGAGGGCAAGCTGCTCGAACGCAACATGTCCGTTGCACCAATTTATGAAGACGTGCAGGACGCGTTTGTGTCGTATATTTTGCAGTACTATCAGACGAACAAAATCCCATCGACCATTTACGTGCCGGAAGGAACGGATGTGGAGTCGCTCGAAGACGCGCTCGATACGAAAATCATCATTCCGCAGCGCGGCGATCGAAAGAAGCTGACCGAACTGGCGTGCGCCAACGCGAAAGAAGCACACGAACAGAAGTTCCAGCTCATTTACCGCAAGGACCGTGAACTCGAAGGCGCCAACCGCAAGCTTTCGACCATTTTCCATAAGCCGATCCATACGATTGAGCTGTTCGATAACTCGCACATTTCCGGAACGTACAACGTTTCCGGTCTGGTCGTCTTCCGAGACGGCAAGCCCGATAAAAATGCGTACCGCAAATACCAGCTCGACGGCTACCGCTCCGATACCGACTCCATGAAGGAAGTCGTGCGCCGCCGCTATTCCCGGCTGCAGCGCGAAAACAAGCCAATGCCGGATCTGCTTCTCGTCGATGGCGGTGTCGGTCAGATTCATGCCGCCCAGAGCATTCGCGATGAGCTGGGCATTCCGCTGACGATCGCGGGTCTGGTCAAGGACGATAAGCACTCGACGAGAGCGCTCCTCAATGAAAATCTTCAGGAAATCCCGCTCGATAAAACCGATCCGCTGTTTTTCCTGCTGACGCGCATGCAGGATGAAGTGCACCGCTTTGCGATAACGTACCACCAGAAACTGCGCGCCAAGGGCATGACCAAGTCGATTCTCGACGATATTGCCGGCATTGGGCCAAAGCGCAAAAAACAGATTCAGTCGGCCTACCCGTCTTTGAAAAAGATGCGGGCAGCGTCCCTAGAAGATTTTGAAAAAATCGTTCCGGCCAAAACGGCGGCGCTGCTCTATGCGCGCCTGCACGAACACGATGAAGAAAAGACGGATACCGCCAGTCCGGCGGAAAACGCCGAAACCGTCCCCGTGTCGGATGCCGGAAATACCCGAACGGCGGCAGAAACGCCGGCGTCGGATCCGAGTGTTGCAATATCTGATCCGGCCGATTCGCTCCATACAGAAGAGAGGGCAGAAAGGGGAAGCGAGGAATGAAAGCGAACGAAACCCATTCGATAAAATCGAACAAAGTCATTTTGCGTACCCGCCTCGTCATTTTCTTCTGCTGCGTGGCCTTTGCGCTGCTGACCTTTTTCCATTTGCAGAAAGTGGCCGATCCGCTGACCCGCTACCCGTACGGAACGCCGGAACAGCGCAATCAGCTGGCGGTGCTGCTCGATGACGAAGACATCAACACGCTGATCAACATGCAGCTGCTGCCCGAAGAAGTGCTGCCCTACGCGAGCGTAGCGGAATTCAACATGGACAACATCCGCTATTACCAGCAGATCATGGCCGCTCAGGCGGCTGATCCGCAGTTTGTGGTCTATTTCGTCAACACGTACCGGGATCGCATGGACGCCGACCGGATGAGCGAACTGCTCGGCTGGCTGTCCTATACGGATCTGATCAACTATTTCGAATCCGGCAGCACGCTGCCGCTCTATCACGGACGCCCCGATGACCTGACAGCCGTTCTCAATGGAACCGAAACGATTCTGCGCTGGGAACCTGGCGATCTGACCGAAATCGCGCCGGGCATCAGCCTGCGCTATCCCGCCGCAGCGAGCTGGCTGCAGATGGCCAGTGACGCGGCTGCAGCCGGTCATGAACTCAAGGCCGTCGGCGGCTACATGAGTCAGGCAGACCAGCAGCAGGCGCAGGAACATGCCTCGTACAATCAGGGCCCATACGGCACCCGGGAAGAACAGTTCGGCTTGAGCGTTCGTCTTTCCGGCTTTGACGAATGGAACGACGTGGTTTCGAAAGAAAAAGGCGAAGACTGGAGCAAAGCCTGCGACGATCTCAGTAAAGAGCAGAAAAGCACGCTCGACTGGCTGAGCGAGAATAGCTGGAAATACGGCTGGGTCTTCCGCTATCCCCAGCAGAAGGAAGAGAAAACCGGGGTCAAATGGCAGCCGTTCGTTTTGCGCTATGTCGGTCAAGACGCAGCCTCTGAGCTTTTTGAAAAGGGCGAAGTTCTCGAGGAACTAAAATAGAAATCGAAGAGCAGATCTTTCTATATCACGCTGCTCAAAACAGGAAACGGAGGAAGCAGGATTGAAAGCACAGATTATTGTGGCCAGCGATACCCATGGAGCAGGAAACCTGCTCACCGAACTGGAAAAAGCGTATCCGCATGCCGATCTCTTTCTGCATTGCGGAGATCTCGAAAACAGCCCGGAATACTTTCCCGCCTGGATTTTCGTGCGCGGAAACAATGACTACGGCGGAAACCGTCTGATGCCAGACAGCCGGGTCGTCTCCTATGCGGGGATCCGCATTTACATGACGCATTCCCATCGCCTTGGCTATTACAGCCGGCTCGAAAAACTGGCCGCCTTAGCTAAGGAAAACGACTGTCAGATTGCGGTATTCGGTCATACGCACGTACCGCTCATCAAGAAGGTCAACGGCGTCCTGCTGGTGAACCCGGGAAGCATGCGTTTTCCGCGGGATGGCAATTCGCCCTGCTACGCGGTGATTGAAGTCGACGATAACGATCAGATCCACGCAAAACTGATCCATCAGGAAGACTGGCCGTTCAAACCGAAAAACAGCTGGACCGGCGGCTGGTGGTAAGCCGATCTACCTGATCGACGAAACGGAAAAAACAGATCCCGGTCTGCTTGAAGAAAAGCAGGCCGGGATTTTTGAATGGTCGATGAGCGTCTTCATCTGGAGAAATCTCCAGCGCGCGAGGGATTCTGACGAAGACGTACAAACCGGATTCCGATTTGTACCGCCTCTGCCCACGCACCCGGTTCAGTGATAAAATGAACTCCAGAACGCTTAGAAAGAAAAAGCCTGTCTTCGTAAAAAAGAAAACAGGCGAGATGGCAGGCAAATCCGAAAAGGCAAAAAAAAACGCCTTTTCAGGCGATTCGTTCTAAGTGGCGTCCTGGAGATGATTCGAACACCCGACCGTGCGCTTAGAAGGCGCATGCTCTATCCAACTGAGCTACCAGGACAGCGAGATTATTTTAGCAC
>NZ_JBKXLD010000038.1:0-19866 GCF_047010065.1 Allobaculum sp. | reverse complement strand
ATCAATGACGATACAAAAGGTCATACTCTGGTATCCGCTTCTTCCGTAGCCATGAAGCTCGAAAACGGCGGAAACATCGAAGCTGCCAAGAAAGTCGGCGCAGAAATTGCCCGCCGCGCTCTTGAAAGCAATATCAAGAAAGTCGTATTTGACCGCGGCGGATATCTCTACACCGGCCGTGTTCAGGCTTTAGCTGATGCCGCTCGCGAAGGCGGCCTGGAGTTCTAGGAGGTCGCCATGGCAAACAACGATAGAAGACAGAGAAGAGAACCGAAAGAGTTCGACGAACAGGTCATTTCCATCAACCGAATCTCCAAAACCGTAAAAGGCGGTCGTAAAATGCGTTTTGCGGCTCTGGTGGTTGTTGGTGACCGTAAAGGCCGTGTCGGTGTAGGTACCGGCAAGGCAAAAGAAGTACCGGAAGCGATCCGTAAAGCTACCGAAGCTGCACGTAAGAACATGTTCCTCGTGCCAATCGTTGGAACAACCATTCCACACGAAGTTACCGGTAAATACGGCGCTGGTGCTGTATTCATGAGACCCGCTACAGAAGGTACCGGTGTTATCGCCGGCGGCGCTACACGTGCCGTTCTGGAGCTGGCCGGTATCACCGATATCCTGACCAAGAACCTCGGCAGCCGTACAAAAATCAACACTGTACGTGCTACTGTGGAAGGACTTAAATCCCTGCGTACCCTGGATCAGGTAGCTGAACTTCGCGGTAAGAAACCCGAAGAAATCCGCGGGTAAGAAGGAGGAAACGAAATGAAACTGCATGAACTTTCCCAGAGTCAGTCCCGCAAAGCGAGAAAAAGAGTAGGACGCGGACCTGGTTCCGGCCTCGGCAAAACTGCCGGCCGCGGACAGAAAGGTCAGAAAGCCCGTTCCGGCGGCGGCGTTCGTCTCGGATTTGAAGGCGGACAGACCACACTGGCCCGCCGTCTTCCAAAGCGCGGCTTTACCAACTTCAACCGTAAGGAATATGCCATCATCAACGTGGCAGATCTGAACCGTTTTGAAGACGGAACCCACGTAACGCCACAGCTTCTCAAGGAAACCGGCATGCTGAAAAAACAGCTCGCTGGTGTCAAAGTCCTCGGTGAAGGAACTCTCGAGAAGAAGCTCACCGTAAGTGCTGCAAAATTCTCCAAGAGTGCTGAAGAGGCCATCGTCAAAGCAGGCGGAACCGTAGAGGTTCTCTAAAATGAAAACCGTTAAGGCAATCTTTGAGAACAAGGACATCCGTAACCGTCTCCTGTTCACTCTCTTTGCCTTCCTGGTGTACCGTCTGGGATGCGCAATTACCGTCCCCGACGTAAACACCGCCGGACTGGTTGGCAGCCTGGAAAATAACAGCCTGTTTGCGATGATGAGCCTGCTTGGAGGCGGCGGACTGGAACAGTTCTCCGTTTTCGCAATCGGTGTTACTCCCTATATCACCGCTTCCATCATCATCCAGCTCTTAAGCACGGATGTTATCCCAGCGCTGACTGAACTTTCCAAACAGGGTGCAACCGGACGCAAGAAACTCGATCAGTACACCCGCTATCTGGCGGTTGTCTTCGGTTTCGTGCAGTCCATCTCCCTGACGTACAGCTTTAACAATATGTACAGCGGTCTGTTCTACAACGGTCTTTCGACCGCCAGACTTCTGTACGTTGCCATGATCTTTACTGCAGGCTCCATGTTCCTGGTATGGCTTGGTGACCAGATCTCCTTAAAAGGCCTCGGCAACGGTATGTCCATGATCATCATGGCCGGTATCGTCGGCCGCATGCCGCAGCAGTTCTCTGCTGCGTGGTCTTCCCTGGTTACCGGTGCAGACGGTGCAGCTGCTCCCGCAAACGGAGGCTGGATCTTCGCCGCCTACATCCTCGTCTACCTGCTGATCATCGTCTTTGTCGTACTGATCAACACGGCAGAGCTGAAAATTCGAATCCAGTACACTTCGAGTTCTATGTCTCTGTCCAAAAAGGCTACGATGAACTACCTGCCGCTGAAGATTAATACGGCTTCCGTTATCCCAGTCATCTTTGCTTCTTCGGTAATGATGGCTCCGATTCAGGTCGCCAGCTTCTTCGCAAACGGCGCTTCCTGGTACACCACCATGTCCAACTGGCTTGGCCTTCGTACCTGGTACTCGCTGACCATCTACGTAGTTCTGATTATTCTGTTTACCTTCTTCTACTCCAAGATGCAGGTTAACCCGGAGCAGGTCGCTGAGAACCTCGCCAAATCTGGCGCATACATTCCCAGCGTTCGTCCAGGCAAGCAGACGGAAACCTATCTGGACAAAGCCCTTTCCCGTATTACCGTACTCGGCGCGCTGGCCCTTTCGGCTATCGCTGTTCTCCCGCATCTGATGCCTCTCATCTGGCCTCAGCTGCCGACGTCCATGGCTCTGGGTGGCACCGGAATGATCATCGTTGTCGGTGTTGCGATTGAGACCGTACGTCAGATTCAGGGACTGGTAACCCAGAAAGCGTACAAGAAGTACTACGACTTCGATTAATCAACACGAAACTATGAATCCGGCTGATTAACTCAGCCGGATTTTTTGGAGACAGACTATGAATATTTTAATTATGGGAGCCCCAGGCTCTGGCAAAGGAACCTTCAGCAGCCGTCTGAAAGAAACGTACAACCTTGACCATATTTCTACCGGCGATCTGTTCCGCGAAAACATTTCCAAAGGAACCGATCTGGGCAAGGAAGCCAAAAGCTGCATCGATGCCGGTCACCTTGTACCGGATGATATCGTTAACCGCATGGTTCTGGACTACCTCGCTAACCGCATGGACAAATCCAAGGACGGCTATCTGCTCGACGGCTATCCCCGCACGCTCGAACAGGCTAAAACCTTCAAGAAGATGACCGATTCCACGGATCTGGCTACCGATGTCGTTCTTTACCTCGACGTCCCGGAAGATGTGCTGACCAAGCGCATTCTCGGCCGCCGTTCCTGCCCGAACTGCGGCGAAATTTTCAATATCTACTTCAAACCGTCCGCAAAGGAAGGCATCTGCGACAACTGCGGTCATGAACTGACTTACCGCGCAGATGACAACGAAGAAAGTCTGAAAACACGTCTCGGCGACTACCATGCCCTGACGGAACCAGTGATCGGCTTCTATCACGATCTTGGCCTCCTCAAAAAAGTGGATGCTAACCGCGATTTTGAAGCGATCTGGACAGACATTGTCGAAAACCTGAAGCAGGCATAACATTCCGACCTTGCCTGCTCTACGATTCGATTCTGATGCGCGTCCTGGGAAATCCAAATCTTTATCCCCGTTTTGGATTCTGATCCGCACCGTTTCGAATCGCATTTGCCTCAAAACGATATTCATCTCTAGTTCTGTTTTCTGTTTCAAAGCGTAAAATCACACGCCATTCCGCTCCCCCGCAAGCTGCGGATTCATGCAACAGGAACACAGGATATTAGAGTCGATCGATCCTCAATCCCTGCTTTTCTTTCGAAAAGGGGGATTTTTTTAATACGCCAACGCCGTTCATCCGATCGGCAGCCCCGTTTCAACGACACCCGATCAGTGGGCCCCCATCGCCCTAAAACGACAGATGACAGGTCAGCTGCAAGCCGGAATTGCGCCTTAAACACAGTCAAAAAGGTGTCTGATATTTCTGCATATCCAAAACCGTACTCCCGTGAAGCGGGCATAATAAAAGTACAGAAGAACTCTTCAAAAGAGCTATTCTGTCTCATCATCATCAGCGGCCATCGCCGCATAAACAGGAGATGTAATCAACCATGGATAGAAAAATGAATCCAGATCATAAGGACATTGCGCAAGACTGGATGAGCGTTCGGCATTCGGTTCATCAGTACAACGGAACGCCGTCGCCCATGGAAAATCAGAAAAAAAGCGTCAGTTCGGACGCCTGAATGGGTTCAGAGTGCGGTATTCATCTGCGATGCACCAATGGTTCTTTTCATGACCGTGATCGCGGCTTCATGGCTTCTGGAGCCTCCATTGCTTGCGCAATAGTTCAGGAGCACTTCGAAGGGAATATCGGATTCGAATGCGTCGGTGCAGCTTTTCAGTACGCAGCAGTCGGTATCGATCCCGACAAAGTAAAGCCGGTCAATGGAATTCTGCGCAAGAAATTCCCTGAACTCATCCGTAAAACAGGAATAGATCTTTTTCTGGAAAATCCGTTCACTTACCTGCGCGACGAAAGGATCCACCTGCGTAGAAGGCGTGTTTTCCATCAGACCCGTCCAGCCCATTCGAGAGACATAGGGGGAATCTGGCGTGTTAATAAACTGGGTAGCGACGAAATGATCAAAATGCCGCCGGGTCAGCAATGTTTTGAGGTTTGAAGGGACATCTTCCGTCGCAGGGGATAAAAACCCTTTCTGTACATCAATGATCACCAGACAGTCAGACATCGAAATCACTCCTTCTTGATAATAAAAATAATACCAGAGACAAAGATGATCCCGGCAGCCGTTATCCAGAAGAAGCGCCATCCATCCGTAAGCTGTTCTTCGAAAAGGGAAAAGAGCGTAGTCAGAATATCCAGATACGCAATGATGAAAAGCAGGATTTCACTTAGCCAGCTATATTTGCGCTGGCGCTGGTTTTCCTCGGTTGTACGATCTTCAATCAGATATTCCAGGCGCTCAATAAGCTGATCCTTGTACTCCGTAAGTCCGCTCGACTCGATCAGCGCATTTCGAATTCTTGAAACGTAAACCGGCATGCTGGAATCCGCGGTCGTCATGAACTGATTGTAGCGAGTAAGGTACTGATTCCGTAATTTTCGCAGACTCAGGGAAGAAGCGGTTTCGGTGTCGGGACAGCCGAGATCCTGTAAAAGACAATACGTATACATCCACATGGCCTGCAAATCGATTTCCAGTGCATCCATAAACCGGACATAGTCTTTTCGAATTTCCCTGGAAGAGGTTATTACGGCAGCCCAGCTGATGTATACGTCGATATCTTCCCTTAATTCATAATCGTGAGGCAGCTCAACATCGGAAAGATCGGACTGATAGGGATCACGCATGTCATCTGTCAGAGGACATACGAAGGAATCTTCTTTATTGGCAAGGCTTGGCATCAGAAGAATTTTTAAAGATTTCACAAATGTGTCATCCGTTTTCATCATTTCCATATACTCCGCTGGATCAAGCCCTGTACAGAAATGACTGACGGTCATGACATACGACAATCCATTCGATTCCCAGTCTTCTTTCGAACTCTGCCGATGAGAGGAAGGAATGAGCGCACAAATCTGATGAAGCGCACGCAGCGTTTTCTGCATGGCGAGGGAAACAGCCGGATCTTCAAAACTGCAGATCCGGCTGTGCGCTTCGCGCCGGGAACGGCAGTAGTCCTTGGCAAACTGAGCTTTGCGAATGAGAAAGGAATCGTCGCACAAGGAGAAAACGGCAATGCCGCTTTTAAAGATATACAGATCAAGCCGGCTTTGAATATGCCAGCCTGCAGCAAGATCCGGGGAAAGCTTAACCAGAAATTCGGATCGTTCGACAGGAGCAAAATGATTCAGGCTCATGTACCGATCGATATGTTCCAGAGAGGTACCAGTTAATTCGCCGCCCAGATCGGCGGGGATATAGCGCCAGGGCTGAATAAAGGGTGAAGGGCATACGGTCTCCTGCTCAGGACTTGATCCTGCTGCAGACAAATCGGCCGTCGGACAGAAAAGGTAAGACAGAACGCCCAAAAGAGCAAGAAGAGAAGACAGAATATCCAGTTTTCATATTTCGTCAGTTTCTTCTGCACAACGCATCGTGTCGGATGGTTTTACAGGCAGGATGAGCAAGTCGAATGAGAATTTTATTTCCATATATAATACGGACTGGTCTACGACAAACCAGATCGATTTCTGAGGATGGATAAGAAGTGAAAAGAATGAACCGAATAAAACCAAAAATGAAATCAAATCATCGGCTTCTTCTTCTCCCCCTCAACCCGCACATCGTCCATAGATGCCTGTTGTTTTCAGGTGCATTCGATGCCAGCGCGAAAATGAGAACGAAATAACAGAGCAAGGAAATATCATCGAGCGTATTTCTGTGCCGGGACCGATGGATAATCGAAGCCGAAGGGGATTGCCGCCAGCAAACCGGCTGACCCTTGCATGAATCCATAATGGATATTTCATGTCGAATCGCTGAACGAACTGTTTTTCCTTTTTGACGGAACAGGCAGTCTGGAAAGGGAAAAGAGTCCCATAAGAGGAGAATGTTTCGTTTTCCGCTAAGATAAAGGAGTAGAAGTACGTACGGGCAGAAAAGACCCGTCCGGATTCGTTCACAAACTTTCACAAAATGTTTCAAATGGGTCATAACTTGAAACGAAAGGCAATTGCGTCTATACTGATTAGGCGCAATTTGTTTTACCAATGGTTCCTGAACGTGAATCATCAGGGCAGCGCCCTCAGCCGTCCGGCCCGCGGTCAGTGCCCGAAAGGGAATTCCGTGAACGCCGCGAAAGCGACAAGTAATGGATCGCGCCATCAGAAATTTCAATCATCACGTTTCTGCTAAAATACGCTCACTGCGTATGAGCGGATTTTAGAAGGTTGAATACGTGAATACGAAAGGGGTATACACATGAAAGTAAGACCATCCGTGAAACCCATCTGTGACAAATGCCGTGTCATCCGCCGCAAAGGCAGAGTCATGGTAATTTGCGAAAACCCGAAGCATAAACAGAGACAGGGTTAATTAGGACAACAGGAGGAACAAATGGCTCGTATTGCAGGAGTTGACATTCCAAATAACAAACGGTCTGTCATTGCCTTAACTTATATTTATGGAATCGGCAAACCTACTGCCGAAAAGATCCTTGCAGACTGCAAGATCAGCGAAGACACCCGCATCAAAGATCTGAGCGAAGCAGAAATGAACGCACTGCGTAAAGCAGTTGACCAGATCAAGGTAGAAGGCGACCTTCGCCGTGAAGTACAGCTGAACATCAAACGTCTGATGGAAATCGGCTGCTACAGAGGTATCCGTCACCGCAAAGGACTTCCAGTTCGCGGTCAGAGAACCAAGACTAATGCCAGAACACGCAAGGGCAAGGCGAAAACAGTAGCCAACAAGAAGAAGTAGAAAGGACTGGTGAAATACTGATATGGCAAAGAAACAGCAGATTAGAAAACGTCGCGTTAAAAAGAATGTTGCCAGAGGTATGGCGCACATCCACTCTACATTCAACAACACGATCGTAACCATTACCGACGAAGGCGGTAACGCAATTTCCTGGAGTTCCGCTGGAGCACTCGGCTTCAAGGGAAGCCGTAAGAGCACACCGTATGCAGCACAGATGGCTGCTGAGGCTGCAGGCAAGGCTGCAATGGATCACGGTATGAAATCCGTTGCGGTTGAAGTAAAAGGTCCAGGTCCTGGACGTGAAGCCGCTGTCCGTGCTCTGCAGGTTGCAGGTCTGGACATCACAATGATCAACGACGTAACACCTATTCCCCATAACGGATGCCGTCCGCCGAAGAGACCACGCGGCTAATCCATCCGGATCTATTCATTTCCTGAACATCACTGTTCCATTGGCCAGCCGGCTATTCCGGTTTCGGGTCAATCCATTTTGTTTTGGATGAAATCCGGTCAATGATAAGGAAAGAATTCATCGCTCTATTGGGAAATAAAGGAGGCCCGGCAGAATGACTAACTACGAGATTACTACGCTGGAAGAGACTGACACCCTTGGAAAATTCGAAATGTCGCCTCTCCCGGATCAGTTCGGAATTACCCTGGGAAATTCACTGAGAAGAGTGCTTCTCTCTGCAATTCCTGGAGGCGCTGTCTTCAGCATTCGAATTGATGACGTCTATCACGAGTTTACAGGTGTGGAGGGCGTCACCGAAGACGTTTCGGCGATCATCCTGAACCTGAAAAAACTGATTCTGAGTATCGATATCAGCGACAACGAGATTTATACATTGCGCATTCATGAAACAGGACCATGCGTTGTCACTGCAGGCGATATTCAGTGTCCGGAAGGGGTTAAAGTGCTTAACCCGGATCTTCCGATCTGTACTCTGTCTGCCGGTAAGGAATTTTCCATGGAAATGCAGGCCAAACTTGGCCGCGGCTTTGTGGCAGCTGATATCAACAAGCACCGCCACGCTGGCCCGAACTCCCCGATCGGAGTCATCTACACCGATTCTCTTTTCTCCCCGGTAGTACGCGTTGCCTATTCCACACGTTCGGAATACAACGAGGACCACAAGCCTTATGACGTACTGACGATGGAGATTGAAACCGACGGAACTCTCAAACCGTTCCAGACGCTCGCCATCGCATCGAAGATCCTGCGCGATCACCTTGCGATTATCGGTGAAGCCAATGTGGCGCAGGAGGATCCGGCTCTTGAAGAAGAAGAGATTCTCAAGGAACGCAATGCATCGCTCAAATCCAAGATGATTGAAGACCTTGAACTTTCGGTTCGTTCCTACAACTGTCTGAAACGTGCCGGTATTTCCACCGTAGATGAACTGTGCCAGAAGACTGAATACGAAATGCAGCATGTCAGAAACCTTGGCAAGAAATCGCTGCTTGAAATCAAAGACAAAATCTACTCCCTCGGTCTTTCCTTTAAGGCCGGCGGAGATAATCAATAGGAGTCAAAGATGAAAAACCGTAAACTCGGCCGCACTTCTGATCATCGTAAAGCCCTGCTTCGCAACATGGCCACTTCGCTGATCGAAAACGGCTCAATGGAAACCACTGAAATGAAAGCCAAAGAGCTCAGTTCAGTGATGGATCGTCTCGTCACTCTCGCTAAACGTGGAGATCTTCACGCTCGCCGTCAGGCAGCTGCGTTTGTTCGCAACGTTGAAGTTGATGACGAAGGCACAACTGCTCTGCAGAAACTGTTCGACGAAATCGGACCCGCTTATGCGGATCGTACCGGCGGATACACACGTGTTGTTAAAACACGCATCCGTCGCGGTGATGCTGCTCCGATGGCAATCGTTGAATTCGTGAAGTAAACGATCATATAACCAATTTGAAGAAGGCTTCGGCCTTCTCTTTTTTTTCGCTCTTTTGAAAAATCTGGACCGACATACTCTTTCGTCTGTTCAAAAAACCGGGAGTCCGTCAAAGCGGAAATATGAATTGTGATACCATAAAACCATGAGTACGTTTGAACAGCTTACGCAGTATGGACATGCCCATCAGATCCCGATTCTGATGGACGAGTCGATGGAATGGCTGGAGAAAATTCTTCTGGAATACCGTCCTTCGACCTTTCTTGAAATTGGAACCGCCATTGGCCGAACTTCCATTGAAGCGGCCCGCATTCTCCCCGATCTTCAGGTCATGACGATTGAGCGGGATCCTGAAATGGCCGCCCAGGCCAGGAAAAACATCGAAGCCAGTGAACAGAAAGATCGCATTACCTTTATTGAAGGCGACGCCCGATATGTCGATCTGAGCGGCCAGACATTTGATCTGATTTTTATCGATGCTGCCAAAAGCCAGTACAGACGCTTTTTTGAGAAATACAGTCCGCTGCTTTCCGAGAATGGTCTGATCATTACCGACAACATGTTTTTCCATGGCCTGGTCGAACATCCGGAACGAACGCATAATCGACATACGAAAGGTCTGATTCGAAGACTTCGGGCGTACTGGGAGTTTCTTGAAACCAACGAGGAGTTTGAAACGACCATTCTGAACATCGGGGATGGTCTCGCTCTCACAAGGAGGAAACATGCTTAAATTCTTATTGAAAACTGGTGCCGTCGTCGCAGCAGCCGGGCTTGTACTCGGTCTGATTAAGAAATACGAAGACGACCGCGCTATGAACGAGGAAGACTGGGATTACGAAATCCAGAAAACTCCGGAAACCGACGCAGATGACGCAGCGAAGGAAACGCCGACGGATACCGCAGAAGTAAAATCTGCACCGGAAGAAACCGCCAAGCCAGAACCGGCAGAAGAGAGCACAGACGAAGAACAGTCTCTTCCTGCCATTCTTCCCGAAGAAGAACCCGTACCGGTTACAGACGAATCCGTAACGGCTGAAACGACGACACCGGAACACGAATCCGAAACGCCAGCGGAAAACAAGCCGAAATCCACTGAAGAATAAAGTCTCTTCCTCTTATGAGGAAAAGAAAGCAGGCTGCTGTACAGCTTCCGATTAGAGCTGTCCAAAATCCGCCTGAAGAAAGAAGGGTAAATCATGAAAGGTCTCAACAGGTTTCTGAAATTTGTGGCCGCTCTGGCGGCGATCGCCGCTGCCGTCGCAGCCATTGTGTATTTCTTCGAACGGCGCAACCGTGAGATGGAAGAGCTAGACGCCTATCTGATGGGCGATGATCCAACGTCCTCTTCCACCGATTTCGTTTCCTCGAATACAGATGCTGCACCGGATTATCTGAAAGAAGACTTTGAACAGCTGGGCACGCTCGATCAGGGCGAAATCATTAACGTATCCCTGATGGCAAGCCCCAACGATGTACAGGCTGTCCAGGAACAGCTGGCCGCAGCCGGGTATTCGAGCACATACGACCACGAAGGCATGATTCTCGACATTACGCTCAGCGGTCCGAAAGACGAACAGGAAATTCAGGAGTTCGTTGAGGAACTCGAAAAGATTTTAAGCAGCCGCAGCGTCGAGTATATCGGCTACGCCCTCGAATAATCTGAAAAAAGGATCAGATCCAATTCAACAGAAACAAGGCTCTCGCAACGGACGAACCAGCCCGGAAAGCGAGAGCCTTTTTGTATGCGGATGATCTGTTCTCAAATTCGTATCCCAAAAGCAAACATCTGCAGACGGGCGTTTCCAACAGAAAGAAAGAAATGGATCTTGACAAATTCTAATCCTTAAAAATACACGACGAATATAAAATAAAACACGTGTACGAATCGCCAAATGGACTGAACCGAATCAAAAAAGAGGAAAGTGCTTTCAAAAAACATTGAATCGACACCGTGAAGACCAATATAATCTAAGTGATTCATTCTGCCCGAACCGGCAGAAGAGGAAAGAGAAAGGATTGAAACAGTATGAATAAGAGAAGACTGACTGCTCAGCTCCTCTCTGGTGTTTTAGCCGCGCAGGCTTTCCTGGCTGCGACTCCGATTGCTGCTCAGGGCGAACGAGCCAGCGATCTGAAGCCAAACGATTCCGTTACACAGGATCCTGCCGCTTCTAAATTCACAGGGATGGAGTGGAGCGGTACCGATTACACCGTCGATGGCAAGACTGAAAACTATGTCGACACCTTTGGCGTGAATCGGGAAGATGCTTCGACCATGATCGTTCCGTTCCAGGACGACGCATCCGCACGAAAAAGTGCCTTTGAATACAAGGCCAGAGAAAATTCGGACTACATGCAGATGCTGACAGGAGACAACGAGACATGGCAGCTCAATGTGGTTCAGAATCCCGAAGCCGCCGAAAAATTTGAAGGCGCAAACGGATTCACCAGTAAAGAGTTCTCCAATGATGCATGGAAAGACGTTACGCTCCCCTGTTCCTGGACGATGCAGGGTTTTGATTTCTCCATTTACACCAACCAGACCATTCCATGGCAGACCAAATACGGCGACAGCACCTCGCCAAACCTGGCGCCTGCCGCTCCGACCCACTACAATCCGGTCGGCATGTACCGCAAAAACTTCACACTCAAAAAAGGCATGCTCGATGACAGCCGCCGCGTGTACATTAACTTCCAGGGCGTTGAGTCTGCGTATTACGTGTATGTCAACGGCCATGAAGTCGGCTATTCCGAAGATACTTTCTCGCCGCACAAATTTGATATCACCGATTACCTGCAGGAAGGCGATAACTTCCTGGCGGTTAAAGTTCTGAAATTTTCCGACGCCGTATGGATGGAAGACCAGGACATGATTTATGACGGCGGTATTTTCCGCGACGTCTTCCTGACTTCCGCACCGCTCGCCCAGATCAAGGACTACAAAGTGGAAACCGATCTCGATTCGACGTACACCAATGCCGATCTGAAAGTGAAGATGGATGTAAGCAACCTTTCGTCTTCCAATCTTGAAAACTGGAGCGTGGATCTGGCCGTTTATGACGAAGACGGTACGAACATTCAGGCCAATGCCACAGATATCAGCCAGGCTGTATCTGTAAACGCCGGCGAGGAAGGCATCGTTCAGATTACTTCCCGTGTCAACAATCCAAAACTCTGGAGTTCCGAACATCCAAACCTGTATGCGCTCGTTCTGCATCTGAAAGATGCCGACGGAAATGTTGTCGAAACGCTGTCCACACAGCTTGGTTTCCGCGAAATCGAATACACGCATACCCAGACCGATGACGATGGCTGGACCACCACGACGAAGTGGGATCCAATCAAGATCAACGGTGAAAATCTGCTGCTCAAAGGTACCGACCGTCACGACTCCGATCCGGTTTACGGCAAAGCCACCCCGATGAAATCGGTGGAAGCCGATCTGAGCCTGATGAAGCAGAACAACATCAACGCGATCCGTACCTCTCACTATTCCAACGACGACTACCTGTACTGGCTGGCTAACCGCTGGGGCCTGTACATCATGGCCGAAACAAACGTGGAATCCCACTGCTTCATGTCCGACGGCTGGCTGGGCGGCGAGTCTGGCATTGCCTCGCGCTACAAAGCAAAATTCTACAACGTCATCATGGACCGTGAAGAAACGGCGTTTGAACGTCTGAAAAACAATCCGTCCGTCGTGATGTGGTCTTTAGGAAACGAAACTGCACGACCGTATAAACTCGACGACGGCAACTACGTCTTCCGCGATGCGATGCGCTATTTCAAGGAAGAAGACCCGACCCGTCCGGTTCTGTTTGAATCGTTCGGCCCTGACATGGGCGGCGATCTGCACGGCGAACAGTATACTGGCGTAGACGGCATTAAGTACTATGCCGGCGAAGGCAAGATTCCTTACGTTCTGACCGAGTACGTTCACTCGATGGGCAACTCGACCGGACACATTTCCGACTACTGGGATGTCATCCGCTCCGCAGACAACATGGCCGGCGCCTTTGTCTGGGACTGGGTAGACCAGTCGCGCTACAAGAGCCTCAGCGACTTCTTCGCTGGCTGGAACTTCAAGGAAGCCCAGCATAACCTCACCGGTACAGCCGAAGGTGAACGGAAGGATCTGCAGACCGGCCTGGACGGCAGCAAAACCCTCAACGACGGCGCAGCCTTCAGCGGCTACCTTCTGATCGACCAGAACGATAAGATCGATGAAACCCTCAGCGGCGCGGACCGTACGTTCACGCTCGAAGTCAACGTGAAGCCAAAATCCGTGGCCAGCGATGATGTGTATCTGACCAAGGGCGACTCGCAGGTAGCGCTCAAGACGAACAAGTCCAACCAGATTGAGTTCTACGTTTACGACAGTACCTGGAGAAGCGTAACCTGGCCGATCCCGGAAAACTGGGCCAACAACTGGCAGCATCTGACCGTGACCTACGATAAGGGCACCGTAAATCTGTACATCAACGGAGAAAAATACGGCGACACCAAGTCCACAGGCAACATCACCATCAAAAACACCAGTTACCAGCTGGGCGTAGGCGCACAGACCGAAGTCAATCTGCGCCGCGTCAACGGCGACATTTCCATTGCCCGCATTTATAACAAGGCCCTCACGGCGGACGAAGTCAGAGGCCAGCACTCCGCAGAGCCGGCCATCGGCAAAGGCGATGACTCTGTAGTCCTCTGGGTTGACTATGCGGACAAGGAAACCACACAGCTGACTGATAAGGATACGAGTGTCTGGGATTACTACAGTACCGAAGGCGCGCATGCCGGCATTTATCCAGAGGAAGCCGAAGGACACTTCCTGGCGTACGGCGGCGACTGGGGCGATGTTCCAAACGACAACTCCTTCTGCGCAAACGGTCTGGTTTCCGCCAACCGCGACCCGCAGCCGGAACTGAACGAAGTCAAATTCCAGTACCAGAACCTTTGGTTCACCGCGACGGAAATGCAGCTGCTGTCCAAGAAAGTCACCGTCTACAACGAAAACAACTTCGCTAACTTCAACGAATACGATGTGGAATGGGAAGTTCTTGAAGACGGCAAAGTCGTTAAGAGCGGCACGGTAGTTACACCAAGCATTGAAGGACGCGAAACGCAGGAAATTTCCGTTCCGTATGAACTCCCAGAGCTCAAGGACGGATGCGAATATCTGCTCAACGTACGTGCAAAACTGAAAAACGACACCGACTGGGCCAAAGCCGGCCACGAACTGTCTTACGCGCAGTTTGTTCTGCCAACCGACCAGGCACAGTATCAGGCAGCAGCCAATACGAACCCGGTAACGGTTACTCCGAACAATACCAAATTCACCGTTACTGGAAACGGCTTCTCCTTTGATATCGATAAGACGAGCGGTCAGATGCTCAACTACGTTTACGGCGATGACACTGTCATTAAGGAAGGTCCAAAACCGAACTTCTGGCGCTGCCTGACCGAAAACGATGAGCGCGAAGGCGATTCCATCTTCGACCACAACTGGAGAAATGCCATGAATAACGCCACAGCGGAAGTAACAGCTGCTGAGGAAAACGGCAAGAACGTCATTACCGCCGTTCTGACTCTGCCAAGCGCGCAGGATGCGAAAGTGACCATCGTCTACACGATCGACGGCAGCGGTGCCGTAACGATGCACATGAAGAGCGATGCGACAAACACCACCATGGGCAACTACATCATGGTCGGCTCGAACATGATTCTTCCGGAAGGATACGAAAACGTCAGCTGGTATGCGGACGGACCGGATGAAACGCTCCTTGACCGTATGACATCCGCTCGTGCGACAGCCTTCTCCAAGACCGTTTCGGAAAACTTCTACCCGTACATCAAAGTCGATGACACCGGTATGTATCCAGGCACCCGCTGGATGCGCGTCTCCTCGACAAACAGCGATACCGACCTGCTCGTTGTCGCTAAGAACACCGTTCAGACCAGTGCTCTGCACTTCACCCCAGAACAGATGAACGCAGCCAGCCATCCGTACGAACTGACACCGATGAAGGATACCGTAATCGGCATCAACTACGGATCCAAGGGTACCGGCGGCGCCACCTGCGGGGAAGGCACCCGCGCAGAATACCGTCTGCCAAACCAGGTTTACGAGTGGGAATTCACTCTGGTTCCAGTCGCAAAAACCAAAGAAGACATTTCTACCGAATACCATACGTTCCACAACGCACAGATTCTGACCACCGAAGATATCGTTGAGAACGCCGCAGACGCGATGAACGAAAAGATCACCGCGTTCCTGCCGGCTCAGGCTTCTCAGCTTGACGAGGCTAAGGCGCTCAAAGCGGAATACGACGCTCTGCCAGATTCTGTAAAAGCGAAGATCACCGAAGACAACAAGACCAAAGTCAGCGGAATCGTTGCGGAAGTCGAAGCCTTCGTGGGCAAAATCAGCGTTCTGAAAGACCAGTCAAAAAACCATCTCGACGTACCTCTGGAAGATACGATGAAATTCGCGCGTGAAGCCGACGGCACCGAAGCCTTTGGCGGCTACGCGTACCTCGGTCACAACGACGTGATTGCTCCTGTCTTTGCGGCAGGCAAATCCTGGACGATGGAAACCGTGATTATTCCGACAACCATGTCCGGACAGAAAACTCTGCTTTCCAAAGGCGACTATCTGACCACGCTCCGTCAGCAGAATGCCAACCTCTCCTTCCACATTTCCAACGGAAGCAGCTGGTATGCGACGGACACAAACGACAGCACCGCTTTCACCAGCGAAGAACAGGCAAATTTCGTCGGCAAGCAGCACCGCATTACCGCGATGTATGACTACACGGAAGGAACGCTCTCCATCTACTACGATGGCGAACTCCATACGACAAAGAATGTCGGCCAGGTAGACATCGCAAGCTCGGTAAACGAAGCCCAGCAGCTTTGCATCGGCATCGACCCGCAGAACACGGATCGTATCGGCGATGCGAAGTACGTCTCTGTTCGTCTCTTCAATAAGGCTCTGAGCGCTGATGAAGCGAAAACCGGCCTTACTGCAGACAATGAGAGTACCGTTCTCTGGCTTGATGCCAGCAAGCGTGCTTCGCTCGATGTGGATCTGAGCTATCTCGAACTTGCAGCCGGCAAAGCTGCAGAAGCTAACGCGCATGCAACGGACTACAAGGAAATTTCCAATGCAGTCAAGAACGCAGCCGCAACGGTTTCTGACCTGCGCAGCCAGGTTCTGGCTGGAACCGCTACGCAGCAGATGATCAACGAGAAAGCCGCTGAAATCAACAACGCGGTACTCGCTCTTCGTCTCAAACCTGTCGCTTCCAAGCTCGAAGATCTCGACTAAGCGCAGCAGCACAGCGGCCAGATGGCTAGTCCGCCTGAATGCTTATGACGATGACGTCGTGATTCCCACGTAAAGCGCGCGGATCCTGGCTATAAACCGCCTAAGCTATGCAAGTACAAGTCATTCCAGCTCAATTGACCTCTATGAAGCTCTGTATGCCCCTTTTCAGGGACATATGGGGCTTCTTTTTGTCGGCCAGCCTGGAAACGCCGGACACACGGTTTTAAAACGCCTTAAAATTTCGGGCGCCTCTGGGCAAAGAAAAAGCCGGCGGCTGAAGCAGCGCCGGCTTTGAAAGGAGCGGGGCGTAAAATGACAGAAGAAGCAGAAAGTATTGAAGAAACGGCCCAGGGTGAAGAAGAGCGGAACGATCCGCTTCAAGATGAACGGACGGCTTTTTTGCCTGGGTCTGCGCGGGTCGATGCGACGCTTTTCGCACAGCCGTCTTCAGCATGAATTTCCTTTCGGATCTGCATCCAGTCCACATGATGGGAGCAGTGCGCGCAGTCTCCGCTGCAGGATGTCTTCTTTTGATGAAGTGCGCCCCAGAGTATACAGAATACGATGGCGCCCAATCCAAGCGTCACAATCCAGTCGCCAATGGACATCGTGTTTCTCCTTTCCAGTTTTTAATTAAGCAGGAGCGCATCCCGTTTTCCGTCTTGCCTTCAGGGCAGAGGAGGGGATGCGCTTATTCAGCGTTATCGCTTTTCCAGGGCAATTTCCACAGGAAGCGCCCGATTACGCGCCTCATAGCCTTTTCGAAACAGCAGGTAAATCAGCAGCCCAAGAAGGGCAAAAGCGACAAGGCTGAAGACGTTAAAGGCCACTTCGCCGGTGATCAGGCCGCCGATTTGATACACCATCAGCGCGATGGAATAGGCAAAGACGCACATGTAGCCGATCGATGCGAGCGTCTTTTGTGTTGTTCATCTCGCGCTTGATGGCGCCCATGGCCGCAAAGCAGGGGGCGCAGAGCAGGTTGAAAATCATGAAGCTCCAGGCAGCGAGGGCCGAAAAGTCGGCTTCGATCGCCGTCCAGATTTCCATTCCGTTTTCTGCCACGGGCCCGGCGGAGTACAGCACCCCAAACGTATTGACGACTTCTTCCTTGGCAATGAGGCCGGTAAATGTCGCTACCGTGGCTTTCCAGGCCATGTCTCCGATCCAGCCAAGCGGTGCAAAAATCCAGGCGATCGAACGGCCGATGGACGCCAGCAGGGAAACGTTGTTGTCTTCGACCATGACGAACTGTCCGTTCTCAAAGCCAAAGCTCTGTAAAAACCAGAGCACGATCGCCGAAGCAAGAATCAGCGTACCGGCCCGCTTGATGAAGGACCAGCCCCGCTCCCAGGTCGATGAGAAAATATTGCGCAGCGTCGGCATATGGTAAGCCGGCAGTTCCATGACAAACGGCGCCGGTTCTCCCGCAAACGCCTTGAACTTTTTCAGGATGATTCCGGAGCAGACCACGGCGGCGATGCCGATCACAAATGCGCTCACGGCGATCAGAGAACTCTGGCCGAATACCGCACCCGCAAACAGGGCGATAATCGGCATTTTGGCTGAACAGGGAATGAAGCCGGTCGTCATGATCGTCATCTTCCGGTCCCGGTCTTGTTCAATCGTACGGCTGGTCATAATGCCCGGAACGCCGCATCCCGTCGCAACCAGCATCGGGATAAAGCTTTTTCCAGACAGACCAAACCGCCGAAACAGGCGGTCCATGATGAACGCCACGCGCGCCATGTAGCCGCAGTCTTCAAGAATGGAAAGCAGGAAAAACAGAACGAGAATCTGCGGCACAAAGCCGAGAACCGCGCCGACGCCGCTGATTATTCCATCCTGAATCAGAGAAGCCAGCACTGGATTGACATGCATCCAGACGAGCAGGTTTTCCACGCCATTTGGAATCCATTCTCCAAAAAGAACGTCATTGACCCAGTCGGTTCCCATAGTACCAATGGAAACCGCCGTACTGCCCATCGCAATCGTATAGATGATATACATGATCAAAATGAAAATGGGAAGCGCGAGCCAGCGGTTCGTCACGATCCGGTCGACCCGGTCGGAGAGGGTAAGATCTGATTTCCGGGCTTTTCGCGTAAAGCAGTCTGTAAGAATTCGAGCAATCGCGTCATACCGCTGAGAGGTGATGATCGATTCGCAGTCATCATCCATTGCCGTTTCGATCTCTTTGCGAATGGCCTGAATCTCTGCCGTCTGTGCCTTTGAAAGCTTCAGTTCGTTCAGAACGCGTTCATCGTTTTCGAAGACTTTAACCGCATACCAGAAGCGGGTCTGCGTATCCGTTTTCGGGGCAAGAATCGCTTCGATTTTTTCAAGCGCTGCCTGTACATTCGCGCTGTACAGATCGAGAGGTTCGGGCTGGGAAGGCATTTGATGCAGGAGCTTTTCCAGTTCGTCCAGTCCTTCTTTTTTCAGAGCGGAAATGGCGATTACCGGAATGTGCAGCTTTTGGGAAAGCTTCTGCAGATCGAGCGTGTCGCCGTTGGCCCGGACCAGATCGGCCATGTTAACGGCCAGGATTACCGGAATTCCCAGTTCAAGCAGCTGGGTCGTTAAATACAGATTACGTTCGATACTCGTTCCATCGACAATGTTCAGAAGCAGATCCGGCTTTTCCTGAAGCAGGTAGCTTCGCGAGACGACTTCTTCCAGACTGTAGGGGGAAAGGGAATAAATGCCTGGAAGGTCCTGAAGGCGAATGGAAGAATCGTTTCTGAGCGGACCTTCTTTCTTTTCCACCGTTACGCCAGGCCAGTTGCCGGTGTACTGGCGCGCACCGGTGAGCTGGTTGAATAAAGTCGTTTTGCCGCAGTTGGGATTGCCGGCGAGTGCGATTGTCTTCATGCGTTTTTCTCCTTTCCGCGGGCCCTGTCGGAAATTTCCTCGACTTCGATCATGGCTGCATCGGCTTTTCGCAAAGAGAGCTCATAGCCGCGCACATTCAGTTCCATAGGATCGCCAAGGGGCGCCACTTTTCGAATATAGACGGTCACGCCTTTGGTCAGTCCCATGTCCATAATGCGGCGCTTGACGGGTCCCGTTCCGCAAAGACGAACAATGCGAAGCGTATGACCAGGGGCAAATTCATTCAGAGTCATTGGGGGCATTCCTCCATCAGAATGCGTCTGGCCATCGACGCATCGATCGCCAGACGGGTTCCTTTCATTTCTACAATCAGATTTTCTGCGATTTTCTGACGGACGACGAGTTTCGCCTGCGGAAAAAAGCCAAGCTCGGCAAGCCGGGTACGCATTTTTTCGCCGCCTGTGATCTTGGCGATCTGCAGGGGCGTGTCCTTGTCACAAAGGGATAAAGGCATCATGGATTCTCCTTTCAGCTGGGAATTGCAAGAACGTTCGGCAATAGTTAGGTTTAACTAACAGCGTTTAGTATAAGCTAATTGAAATGTACGTCAAGCGGAATTTGTCCAGACTAACTATGTTGAATCCAATGTAAGTGTCAAACAATCGACGGGTATACGCGAGACTGAATATTAGATACGC
>NZ_JBKXLD010000037.1:0-20314 GCF_047010065.1 Allobaculum sp. | reverse complement strand
TAGCGTATCTAATATTCAGTCTCGCGTATACCCGTCGATTGTTTGACACTTACTGTAAATCATTATGAAGCGTGCCAAATTCCATTCACAGAGCTTCATCCCGCGCAGAAACAGGAAATACATTCCGGCGGATAGCGGCTTGGAAGAAGCGCCCCAAAGGACAGGGGATGTATGCATAACGAGAACAGAATTTTGAACGCCTCATTTTTTGCAAAGTCGTCAAGGCGTTTCTGAAAGCCGCTTTAATGTTCATTTAACGATAGGTATCGGATTTTTGACAAAGTAAGCGATTTCTTTTTGTTTATGAGAATTCCAAATTTCTTTAAAAATGTATATGTATAATGAACACTCATTTTTTTTACAATTTTCGTGATTCACACACACTTTTCCACATTCTGCGTGAAGACCCTTTACTTAAAGGGCCCATCGCTTTTTATACGAATCGGATTGTTTGGAAATATTTAAGAAATTATTCTGGTCATTTTGCTTCCGTTTTGGATAATTGGTACTCTCTTTGGGCAAACGCAAGGAGGACCAACTATGAAAAATAAGTTTCTGGCAAGACATGCCGCGATGACTTTAGCAATGGCAGTAGCCTGCGGTATTCCATCAGTGTCCGTATTTGCTGCTGAACCCGCAAATCAATCACTTGGAAAAGAAGCCATGTCGGTTTCGTCCAATTTCTTTAATGGAATCGATCGAAATCAGTCAACGATTAAAAATAAAACAACCAGTCTTCTCGAAAAGAAAACCGGCGAAGTCGTAGAAAAAGGAAAAACCGTTTACTACGATCAGTTTGGTCTTCTCGCTTCGGGAAAGCTGAATACAAAAGACGGCAACTATCTCTTTGATGAGAACGGTCAGAAAGTAACCGGCTTTGTCAAAGAAGAAGGCAAAACCGTCTACTATGATGAAACGACCGGCCGCAAGGTAGAAGAAGCCGCTGAAATTGAAAAGGACGGCAAGACCTATCTGCTCGATGAAAACGGCAATACGCAGACAGGCTGGACCGACTACGAAGGCAAGGAATACTACCTGGATGCCGACGGATCCATCGTCAAAGGCCAGACCCGCGATGTGGACGGCGTTCGCTACAGTTTCGATGAAAACGGACAGAAAGAAATGTCCGTAACCAAAGACGGCTACGTCTATGACGAGAACGGCAAAGGAAAGGAAGATCTGAGCGGCTACGACAAAATCGCACAGGCAGCCCTTGCGCAGATCGGCGTGAATCAGGACTGCACCATGCTGGTGACCAATTCGCTTAAAACGGTCGGCATCAACTTCCACGGCGCTCCAGAAGCCTATCTTTCTCTTGGCCCGCTGACGAACAACCCCGTTCCTGGCGATATCTGTGTGTACCAGGGCCATGTAGCAATCTACATCGGCAACGGACAGGCTGTACACGGCGGCTGGAACGGATACACTACAGCGGTTTATTCCGTATCCTGCGCCAATCCGCTGATCGGATACGTACATCCCGTTCTGCCTTAATTCATTCCAATTCTTACTGCTTAAAACAACAACCGCTTTCAAAACCAGCGACGAAACTGTGAAAGCGGTTGTAAAGAAATAATTAAGAAAAACAGGTCTTCTCAGAAGACAGAGACCAATGGATGGGGTAGTATACAGCCATGGAAATCAGCAGCAGATTTCCTGAATAATACAATTTCCTTTCTTTTTTCTCTTTTTAGAAAAGGTCGTCCCGATTCGCCCCGGAGACGGCCTTTTTCTTTTAAATTACTTTACATAAAGCGGGAACAGGAAAAATCCACTGTTGCTCTGCGATAATTCGAATGCAGTTAAAACATATCCGCAGAATGCATGAAAAATTCTCCGTAACCAGCACACAACCAGCAATGAGTATCCGTCCGTCAGGATCAGTACCCCAGCAACGCTAAAAAATATGCTCATGAAATTAACATATTGGAAATAATATATTTACTTTAGGAAGTAAAGAATCTGTTAAACAGGGTGATCGAAGTCAAATAAAAACTTAACAATTCTGGTGAAATAGAACTTTACAATTTTTGGAGGATATAATTTTTCAGAGATACTCGAGGTGGTGAATCTACCCAGCAGCCACACACCTGTATGGTCAAAAGAGAACCGGGGGGAGTTGGGCCCGGCGAGCATCTCTAAACTAAGAAGAAAGAGCCGGTAGCGGCTCTTTTCTTTTACAAGATGCGGAAGAGAAAGCAGGAAACAAGGATGCGCGGAATAAATGGTATATGCAGGCATCCCCGTATACAGAAGCTGGACAGAACCGATGAAACGGCGATAGAACGCCTCAGGCTCTCTTTTCTTTTGGGTACTGCCTTGGCAGACAGTCGACAATGCTTTTTCCCGGACAGGGGACTGGAAGCAGCTGGTGATATGGCGCGACCGGCGGTTTCTATTGGTGAAAAGAAGTATCGCCGTACGGATTTGGAACAGATCAAGGCTGAATTAACGAATGCAAAATGGCATTAAGAAGCTATAAAGAAATTGCGGGCGTCAGAATACATCTTTCCAGAAAAAACGGTATCCTGAAATCAAGGAAATCAAGCAGCAGATTTCCTGAAATCATAATCATTTTTTCCTTTCTTTTCTCTTATCATTCGGAAGCAGCCCAGCTTCCAAAAATGCGTTCCTTGCCCAGGACGCATGATCCTCTGCTCATTCGCCCGTGCAGAGGATTTTTTTGTGGGCACAAAATGCATTGGTCATTTCCGTAAGCTCAATCAGAAAACCGTTTTGGAGGACGGAAATAACGGGACGGTGCGGTGTAACGGGACGTCCTGGATCGAAAGAAAATGAGGAGGCGGTCGAAAGACTATGTATTCCATTTACGCATAAAAAATCGAAACAGCTTTCATTTCAGAGGCAAATTGCCTTTATTCTCGTGAAGCTTGTTCAAGACATCAGGGGCGGATAAAAAGTCAAGCGTTAATTGAAATATTCTAAAAATAGACGTTAAGATAAGACCGTGGAAATCAAAGCAGCAGATTTCCAATAATAATAATTTTTTCAATCATAATTTTTTTCCTTTCTTTTTCTCAATAATTTACACAGAACACCCGGACCGCCCATCCGGGTGTTTCTGTGTCTGATGAAAAGAAATTCTCTTTTAACTCTCATTTTAGGTAAGGATCGGATACTGATCGTGGTCAGAGAAAGCCTCTGGTCAAAGAAGCTGAATACAATTCAGGACTTCTTATTTCCTTTCTTCTCTTTTCATAATTTTCAATACCGAAAAGTACCGGTTTGCCCGACCGGTACTTTTCATATGCGGATGTATGAGAAACCGGAAGGCCGGATTCTGCGCGAACCGAGATCGCCGATAGAAGAGCTTCTGCCTAACGCCTGCTGTTTGGAAGCTGGGCGGGACTGGGATCTCTTTTTGCGCGGCATTTTTTGTCTGAAAATTCTTTTTTGGTTTTAATTCGGCATAGAGGGTAAGAAATCGTCCGGTTTGAATAACCTGTGTTCTGGAGGTGCTGTTTCCTGATCGTTCCTTTCTTCTTTGACTGGACGACGCGGAGTGGATTTCTTCTGTCGCTGAGGCTGTGCACTCCCTGCTTTCTGCGGTTTCGGAGCGTATGCGATCCCACAAAAACAAGACCGAGGGAAGGCGAAATCCGCTCGTGAAATGACAAATGCTGCACCTTAATACCGTCTTAATAAAAATGGGCATTGGAAAGCGTCTGACTTGCGTCAGTTGATATATTGAATTCGGGAAGAGACATAACGTTGGGTCAGCGCAGCGGCTGATCAATCCCTTCCATATTTCCTCTTTTAACTCTCTACGTAATTGAAAAAGAAGGGTTGTGGCGGCCCTTCTTTTTCAATGCCTTTTTTGAAAAAACGGATGGGGCAGGAGGTTTGCGGGAGACGACAAATTGAGAGCCCTGTGTGAATGCGTTTTATAAGCTGTTTCTGTTTAAGCGGTTTTTTGTTACGCTTTGACCATGATGACTCCCAATTCGCCTAAGAATACAAAAAAGCCTGTTTCTGCGAAGAACACGGGCAAAAACAGAAAAAGAAAACGCAGGCTGACTCGAAAAGGAAAGATTGCACTCACGGTTGCGGTTTTAGTTATCGTCCTTTGCATCAGCCTTCTCTTTATGCGTCAGCCTTCGGTTGCAGAACGGCTTTCGCTTACCTATCTGGACTCCCTTACCCTCTCGGATCTCAACTCCAAACCGCAGGAAAGCTATGCGGATAAAACGCGTGTGGGCGACTACACGGTTTACGGTACGTCCCTTGTGTTTTACGATCAGACGTATTCTCCTCTGGAAACCGACGGCTATTTTGGACGCAACGTCAAGCTGGTCAATATTAAAACCGGAGAAGAAATTACGACGACCTTTACCGGCGGCGGAGATAGTGGAATCGACTTGCAGAACCTGCCCGCCGGCGTTTACGAAGTGTATCTGACTAACGGCTATACGTACGCAAGAGCCTACAGCGATGAGGAAATGCACTCCTCTCCGCTGATTACGATGCGAAACGACAAGAAAGTCTCCAGCGTGCAGGTGGATGCTTCGAAAGACTATCTCGACAAGTTTAGCATCGACACCGATGAAAACTACATCTTTCTGACGGTAACGGAATCGCTGCCGATTGTGAAAGTGACCGATGTGGTCATCGACCCTTCCGGCTATCTGGTCGATCCAAACGGCATGCCTCTCGAATGGTACAGTGAGGGCAGCTTTGACGAGAGCGAGCACAGCTGGGAATTCGCTCAGCGTATTGCCAGATATCTCGAAAGCGCCGGGCTTCGCGTCACGTTCTCCCGTGATAAGGAAGAACTCAAAGGCTACGCAGGAGAAAACTCCCGCGCAGGGATCGGCTACTCTTCGCAGGCAAAAATCTTTTTGTCGCTGACGATTAGCGATGCCGAGCAGCCCTATCCCTATATGATCAGTTCGCCATTTACCAACGGCGTTCTGGGCAATTCGATTTCCAGCGCGCTTTTGAGCGATGGAATTTTGCTGAGCACGCCCGTAGTCTCTTCCCAGCTGAATATTGGAAATACGTACGACCAGCTCACTGTGGACGAGGCGTATGAGCTCGAACCGTATTCGCTGTTTCCGGCACTGCGCGAAACCGGCGGCCGTCTGACGAGCGCTGGCCAGAGCGAGCAGTGGAAAGCCAATGAGATGTTCTCCCAATCGTATGGAATGAACTCGCTGGTGTTCTGCTACGCGTCCAGTCAGAATGAAGCATCCAGAACGTATTTTCTGGAAAACGAAGATACGCTGGCCCGCGGAATCGCGCAGGGCATTCTCAATGCCTGCGGCTATTCGATTACGCTTGACGAAAATTCCATTTCCCATGAGGAGGAAAGCCATTCCCAGACAACCGCTTCGCAAAGTGCGGCGGCTGCGTCTTCTGACTCGCCCGAAGACACTCCTTCCGAGTAAAATAAGCAGGAAAAAAACAGGATCCTGAATCCGCCGGCTTTCATAGTGAAATCGGCCAAGAGGAGGATCCTTTTTCTACGAAACGAAAAAGCCGAAGTACGGCTACTCCCATATCCGTCGTTTCCATGCGAAAAACGATACATCTCGTTTTCAATGCGTTATGGAATCGGCAGAAAAACGATACAGAAAGGAAATCCCATGAAACTGCAGGTATCCAATTTATATAAGTCCTATGGCGCCCAGGACGTTCTGTCCAATGCAAGTCTGCAGGTCAAAGGCACCGAAAAAATCGGTCTGGTCGGGCGTAACGGATGCGGAAAAACAACGCTCCTCAACATCATCAGCGGAAAAGAAGATTTTGATCGCGGCGAAAGAATTGTCCCCAACGCGGTCCGGATCGGTTCACTGTCCCAGACCGTCTTTGAAGATAAAAATCAGACCGTTTTAGAAGCGCTCGAAGACGTCTTCTTTGAACTGCGCAAAGTCGAAGCGGAACTGGCGCGGCAGGCGGAAGTGCTCGCGGAAGATTCCAGCGAAAAGCAGCTGGAAAAATACGACCGGCTTCAGACCCGTTTTGAATCGCTGGGCGGCTACGACTACGAACACGAAATGCGCAGCGTCTTCTTCCATTTTGGTTTTGAAGAAAGCGATCTTTCCAAAAAAATCAATGAGTTTTCTTCCGGTCAGCAGACCCGCATCGCGCTCGTAAAGCTGCTGCTGGAAAAGCCGGACGTTCTGCTGCTCGACGAGCCGACCAACCATCTCGATCTGGATTCGATTGAATGGCTCGAAAGCTATATCAGCCGCTATCCAAGCGCCGTCATTCTCGTCAGCCATGACCGTATGTTTCTCGACCATGTGTGCGATGAAATTGTCGAAATTGACCGCGGAAAAACGATGCGCTTTCCAGGCAGCTATTCTCACTACGTCAAAGCCAAGGAAGAGTGGATTAAGAAAAACCACGACGCCTACGTCCGTCAGCAGGAAGAAATTGCCCGTCTGGAAGCTCTGATTGAAAAATTTCGCTACAAGCGATCCAAGGCTGCGTTTGCCCAGTCCAAAATCAAATATCTCGACCGTATGGAAAAGCTCGACGATACGACCGCGGACAAATCGCGGATCAAAGCGGAGTTTTCCAGCGAACGCAAAGGCGGAAACCGGGTTCTGGAAGCAGAAGGCCTGACGTTTGGCTATGACCATCCGCTTTCAACGGTGAGCTTTGAACTGTTCCGTCAGAACCGCATCGGCATTGTCGGCCCGAACGGCATCGGCAAGTCGACCTTGCTAAAAACGCTGATTGGAAAGATCCCGCCTTTAGGCGGTCAGTTTGCGTTCGGCCATCAGATCAATATCGGCTACTTTGATCAGGAAACTGCCGCCATGCATTCCAGCAAGACCGTAATCGATACGCTCTGGGACGATCAGCCAGAAGCAAGCCAGACGCAGATCCGTTCCGTACTGGCTGCGTTCCTGTTTACCCAGGATGAGGTGTTCAAGGAAGTGAACGATCTGTCCGGAGGCGAAAAAGTCTGTCTCTCGCTCGCCCGTCTGATGATGAATCACGATAACCTTCTGATTCTTGACGAACCGACCAACCATCTCGATATTCCAGCCAAAGAAGCTCTCGAAGCCGCGCTTAAAAACTATGACGGCACGCTGCTGTTCGTTTCCCACGACCGTATGTTCCTGTCCAAAATGGCCGATAAGGTTCTTGAAATCGGCGAGGACAGTCATCTTTATGACTGCTCGTATACCGAATACGCGCAAAAGAAAAAAGAGGGAACGCTCGATTCCCTCAAAACAGCTGAAGTCCCGGCCTCTTCGCGCCGCGGCCGTACGCCGGCTGCAGCGCCCGCTCCCAAAACGGCTGCGCAGCTGCGTCAGGAGAAAAACACCCTTTCCAATCGCGTGACCAAACTCGAAGCCATGCTGGAAAAAGCCGAAGCTGAGCTGGAAGAGCTGCGTGAGCTTCGCTACGATCCGGAATATTATCAGGACTATCGCAAGATGGAAGAACTCGATGGCCGGATTGACGATAAGCATAACGAGATTGCGGCCTATACGAAGGAATGGGAAGAGAAGATGTCCGCTCTTGAAGAGATGAGCTGATCCGCAAAGAAAGAAGATATCGGCAGACATCCGTCTTCTTTTGCGGATCTGGTTTTCCTGTCTCAAGGGGATCGGCTCGTTTGTTCAAAGATCGTTCTGGTGCTTTCCTGCCGGATTCAGGAGAAACGCATCTTTTCCATATCAAATCATGAACAAGAAAGCGTCCGATCGAAGAGATCGGGCGCTTTTGTCTGGAAAGGAAATCGGTCTGTCCACGTGCCGTGCCTGGCATGGCCTCGGTCGGGATTCGATCGGTTATCCAGTGAGAATTCTTTTTGATTTTGCCTTTTGACCCGCGTACAAGGCTTAGGAAATCCAGCCGCCGTCGACGACGAGCACGTCGCCGGAAACGTAGGAAGACTGATCGGAAGCGAGGAAGAGCGCTGCGTTGGCGATTTCTTCCGGGGCTCCGGGTTCTGGAGACATTGCCAGCATTTTCGATACTTTTCCATAGCCGTCCATGTTCGGCATGCCCATGGAAGTGCTGATTTCCGTGGCGATTCCGCCTGGAGCGATGGCGTTGCAGCGAATGCCGTCTGCCCAGTACATGAAGGACGTGTTCTTGGTCATGGAAATGAGGGCAGCTTTGGAGGCGCAGTAGATCACGCCGGCTACATTTCGCATGCCGCCGACCGAAGCGACATTGACGATGGAGCCTTTGGTTCCTTTTTCCTTGAAGACTCTGACAGCCTTGCGCATGGCGCACATCGGGCCGAATACGTTGACTTTCATGACGTGATCGAATTTTTCATCGGTCGCATCGGCTACGCCGGCCATGTCGTCCATGACGCCCGCATTGTTGATCAGAATATCGAAGCCGCCGAACGTTTCCAGACAGAAATCAATCATGGCGTCATTGTTTTCTGCGACGGATACGTCCGCTGCGAAGATTTCGACTTTTCCTGGCGCGTCGCTCAGCGATTCCTTGAGCGCTTCGAGGCGTTCCTTACGACGGGCAACCGCTGCGACATTTGCGCCTTCCTTCACGAAACGTTCGACGATGGCTTTGCCCATGCCGCTCGAGGCACCGGTCACCACCGCGCATTTTCCTTCTAATAACATTGGTACTCTCCTTGCCGGCTTGAACGCCGGGTTTTGTCTACCATTATAGCCGCTTCATTATGAATTATGATAAGGCTTGCAGATTCCCCGAACGAATTCGAATGGATTGCAGAGAAAAAATGTCTGCCCGCAAATGGACAGACATTTTTTCGAAATTCAGAAAAGGTACAGATTTTATACAAAAGCCGCAAAAATCAAACCAATGGAAAACAGAAACCTGTCCTGCGCACTGTTCAGAAGAAGGCGAGAGGTGAAGGATTTGTTTTCGTATGGATCACTCAGAGAGCCGGCTGACTATTTCTCTGCCGTATGATCCTGAGCGCTTTTGTTTTTGATGAATTCCTTGACGATCTGCAGCTGATCGAGATCGTAAGGTGTCGTCTGGTAGACGATGTAGTTGATCCAGTTGGCAAAGAACAGGTTGCCGGAAGAACGCCAGCGAACGACGGGATCCTTGGACGGATCATCGCCAGGATAGTAGTTGTCCGGAACGTGAATGGGAACGCCTGCGTTGACATCGCGCCGGTATTCCTTTTCGAGCGTACGCGGATCGTATTCGCTGTGTCCGGTTACGAAAATCTGGCGTCCCCCTTCTGTAGAAAGACAGTACAGACCGGCTTTGTCGGAAGAAGCGAGAACTTTCAGTTTGTCGCAGGCGAGCACCTGATCTTCGCGCAGACCAATGCCGCGCGAATGGGGAACCATGAACACGTCATCAAAACCGCGAAACAGAATTGAACTTGGACGATCGACGTGATGTTCAAAGACGCCAAACAGCTTTTCCGGAAGCTTCACATTGCCGATGCCATAGTGATAGTACAGCCCCGCAAACGCGCCCCAGCAAATATGCAGGGTGGAGAAGACGTGCGTCAGCGACCAGTCCATAATTTTGCAAAGTTCGTTCCAGTAGTCGACTTCTTCATAGTCCAGATGCTCGAGCGGCGCTCCGGTAATCACAAAGCCGTCGTAGTATTTATCCTTGATCTGATCAAAGGTTTTATAAAACGCCTGCATGTGCGAAGAAGAAATATGAGACGGCTCATACGAAGAGGTCTGCAGCAGATCCAGTTCGATCTGCAGAGGCGTATTGCCCAGCACGCGGGCCAGCTGCGTCTCCGTTTCAATTTTGGTCGGCATCAGATTCAGCAGAAGAATATGAAGCGGGCGGATGTCCTGGCTGGTCGCCCGGGTTTCGGTCATCACAAAGATGTTTTCATCGACCAGCGTTTTGGTCGCCGGCAGCTGTTCAGGAATTTTAATCGGCATACAATCAGACTTCCTTTCTAAAAGTACAAAGTCAGGTCCAGATTCTAATGGTGCTCCTTTGCGCAAAAAGAGACCGGACCCAAAAGCCAGAGGCAGAACAAAATCCAGAGCCGGAAACATAAAGTCCGCCAGGATGCGATCTGGTTCTGCAAAACGGTACAGAAAAATGATATCGAAACGGCGATAGAGAAATGCGCTGCAAAATACAAAAGGGAAGAAAACCGGATCGGGCAGAAGAAGCGGCCTCAGACAGAAACGAGACGGCACGATAGAACCCAGTTCCTATCTGTAAGGACAGCAGCTGCCGATCCGGGAAAAGTTCAGAACATCAAAATCAAAACGGGAATAAAAGCGAATGGAAAGGAAAACTATGCTTCTGTCGCCTCGAGCGCCTGTGCAATGTCGTCTAGCAGATCCTGCGTATCTTCAATGCCGCAGGAGAAGCGGATCAGATCGCTGTATACGCCGGCTGCCTCCAGTTCCGCATCGGTCAGCTGACGATGCGTGGTGCTGGCCGGATGAAGAACGCAGGAGCGGGCATCGGCTACGTGCGTTTCAATAGCAGCGATCTTCAGGTTTTCCATGAATTTCTGTGCGGCTTCGCGACCGCCCTTCAGACGGAAGGAGACAACGCCGCATCCGCCCTCCGGAAGATACTTCTGAGCGAGCGCATGGTATTTGGAAGAAGGAAGCCCTGCGTATTCAACGCTCTTGACGGCTGGATGCTTTTCCAGGAATTCCGCCACCGCCTGGCCGTTTATCGCGTGCTGTTTCATGCGAAGATGCAGGCTTTCCAGACCCAGGTTCAAGTAGAACGCGTGCTGTGGCGACTGGATGGCTCCAAAGTCCCGCATGAGCTGCGCGGTGGCCTTGGTGATATAGGCACCTTCCAGACCGAAGCGTTCGGTATAGGTAATGCCATGGTAGGATTCATCCGGCGTGGTCAGTCCCGGATATTTCTCGGCATGCGCCGTCCAGTCGAATTTTCCGGAATCGACGATTGCACCGCCGACGGCAGCACCATGTCCGTCCATGTATTTTGTCGTGGAATGGGTGACGATATCCGCGCCCCATTCAAACGGGCGGCAGTGAATCGGAGTCGGGAACGTATTGTCCACAATCAGCGGCACCCCATGACGGTGGGCCGCATCCGCGAACTTTTCAATGTCCAGAACGGTGAGCGCCGGATTGGCGATCGTTTCGCCAAAGACAGCTTTCGTATTGGGACGGAACGCCGCATCCAGCTCTTCGGGGGAAGCGTCCGGATCCACAAAGGTGAAGTCAATGCCCATCTTGCGCATGGTGACATTGAAGAGGTTGTACGTTCCGCCATAAATGGATGTGGAGCAGACGACATGATCGCCGCAGTTGGCGATATTAAAGATCGCAAAGAAGTTGGCCGCCTGACCGCTGGACGTGAGCATCGCTGCACTGCCGCCTTCGAGGGCACAGATTTTGGCCGCTACCGAGTCGTTGGTCGGGTTTTGAAGCCGTGTGTAAAAGTAGCCTTCAGCTTCGAGGTTGAAAAGCGCGCCCATTTCATCGCCGTTTGCGTATTTGAACGTTGTCGACTGTACAATAGGAATCTGACGGGGTTCGCCGTTTCCCGGAGTATAGCCGCCCTGTACCGCAATGGTACCAAGACCTTGTTTTTTCATTTTCTTATCTCTCCTCAAGATTCCGCCAAACCCAGTAAAAATTCTGGCTGTTTGGGGATCTGTTACGATCAGCCTTCGCAAATCCGGTTCGGGCTCGATTTTGCATTAGGCAAAGCCGGAAACGATCTGCGCTGGACTGAGGAAATTTCACAAACAATGCGATTATTATAAAAGCTTTGCCTTCTTTTCCTAGATGTTTCAGAAAACAGCTTTCAAAATGCAGGCAAAGAGGGTATTTCAGCCGCCTGCGCCGGAAACAAAAACGAAAAAATAAAAGGAAAGCTGGAAACGGATCATAAACCGTATCCGGGATACATTTCAGTTCCGAAAAGCACGCAAATCCGAAAAACAATTCATGAAAAACAATACCTGAACGGGAAGATCAAAGAGAGACAGACTGGATACAAAATGGATCCGGACTGCTCCTTGCAGAAATGAAAAGCACGCGGCACGGCAGTCTTTTTGCGGGCGGAACCGTTCTAAGAAAGGAAGAAGAAAGATGAAGGAAGATTCAAATACCGATCCGATCCAGACGATAAAGTCGTCTGCGCAGAGAGATTGGAAACCCTTTGTGCACAGCGTCCTGAAACCGGCGGTTTGCGCCCTGAATCTGGAGGAGAAGGCGTACTGGATCCACGAAGAAGAAGGCGAACTGCATTCCTTGACCAAGGGTTGGTCAAGGAATGCGGTTCATCTGTCGAAATATAAGGATTCCTATGAAGTCTGGGTACAGAACGAAGACGGCTTTCTTTCGCTGCGTACTTTTTCTGAACTGGATCAGGCGATCGAGGAATTTCTGTTTCGTTTCCAGCTGGAAGAACAGACAGCGGCCTTTCTGAAAAAACTGGCAGAGATCTGCGGGCAGTAAATGAATCCGTCAATCGGTGAAACGGGATCCAAAAAGGCAGAAACTGTCTGTGCAAAATTCAAAACGGGAGAGGGGAGAACTGGGACTGTGACCACACGAAAAAACCAAAACGCGCAATGCGTTCGAAAAGATCAGAACTCATCGGTTCAGTCCGACTCATCCCAAAGCAATATAGAAACGCCTGATCCCGTTCTGGAAGCTGTCCAGCCCTTCTGGTATGTCTATATCCTCTGCTGCAGAGACGGAACCTTTTATACGGGCAGCACCAATCGGCTTCTTCGCCGCCTGAAGGCGCATAACCAGAAAAAAGGCGCGCGGTATACGCGAAGCCGTCTTCCGGTCCTTCTGGTCTATCACGAAGTCTTTTTGAGCCGGCACGATGCCCTCAGCCGGGAATGGCACCTGAAACAGCGGAGCCGAAAAGAAAAGCTGGATCTTATCCTTTCGCAAAACGCGGTTCTCGTGGATGCAGACCGGACCGGCAGGTTGGGAAAGCCGGAAGAACGGCTTTGAAATGGACTGGAAACTGCTGAATATGCGTAAGGACTATAAATAAAACAAAAATATTTACCGAAACTTTTTTTCACTTTTTTTAAAAGAATTCCTTGCAATCTTCCAAGATATGGATTATCTTAAATGAGCGCATTGGGGTATAGCCAAGCGGTAAGGCAGCAGACTCTGAATCTGCCATTTCCGTGGTTCGAATCCACGTACCCCAGCCAAGCCAATTTACACGTCAGGTTAACCGCCTGGCGTGTTTTTTTTATCTTTCCAGAACGTGCGAAAGGACAGCGCGTTTTCTTTTGAGAGCGGACCAAAGAAACGGCTCGTTTCTTTTTCGCGCCATATGCGTAAAAACGGATCGGTCAGGACGTTTCGATAAAACAATACGGGTATGCTAGGGTGGAATTGTCCAGAAAGCGGCGACGATGAAATAGCCGACTGCAGGGATAAAGGAGATAACGCATATGATTACACCGGGTTCTGTCTTTTCCATTTTGAAAGACGATCAGCCAATCGATGGCTGCACCATTTCGCACGACCTTCTGCCAGACGCAAAAGGGATGGCCATCGTGTTTTCTCTTGGTGCCCAGACGGATATTTCTCCGGAAACCTATCGTCAGAACAAGTTGATCTGGGTGATGGACGGCGATCTGACGGTTCACACTTCGCAAACGGAAGTTGTACGACTGAACGCCCAGGACGCCTGCTGGACCGAGAAAAATGTTCCTGTGGGAACAGAAACCGAAAAAGGCGCTATTTATATAGAAATAGCGCCGGGAGATGCTGAATCCATGAATCTTAATCTTGCACCTGGAGAGGTTTTTAAACTCGCAGATCTGGTTCCGTACAAAAACGGATCCATTGTAAACCGGGATGTATTTTTCACACCGGGCATGAAACTGGTCGTCATGTCCTTTGACGAAGGCACCGGTCTTTCCGAGCACGCGGCGCCTGGCGAAGCTCTGCTCTTTGGGCTCGAAGGCGAAGCCACGGTAATTTATGAAGGGGTCGAGCATGTTCTTCATGCCGGCGAAGAAATTCTCTTTGCCAAAAACGGCCGCCACGCCATTCAGGTCAACGGCCCGTTCAAGATGGCTCTGCTCATGTGCCTGGAACCAAAACCGCTCTTTCAGAAATAAGCCGGTTCTGAGTAAAGCCGCAAAGTCGTTTGCAGAAGCGTCGAAGGACAATGCAGACGACAGGCCGAAGAATCTGATTTGAAACTTTCTATCCGAATTCGTTCATTCGTACGGACCGGCGAATTCGGATTTTTCTTTTTGAAAAACACGAAACGGCGCAGATCTGCGGATCTATTGATCACGCAGGCAAAACAAAAGCCCGAACAGATTCAATCTGACGGGCTTGCTTTCTTATGGTGCGGATGACAGGACTCGAACCTGCACGCCGAAGCACTAGATCCTAAGTCTAGAGTGTCTGCCAGTTTCACCACATCCGCATGACGACATTAAAACATGGATTCGCGCCGAACGCAAAATCTTAAAGACATAAGAACAATCTGGCAGAATCGCTTCTCTTTAGTGCAGAACACGGGGCATGGACAGTTCGTCGAGCTTTTCCTGTAAGTAATCCTGCAGTTTTTCGAGAAAATCATCGGATAATCCTGGAAGATTTTCGTCAAAATCACAGTTGATCATGACCTGTCGAACTTCCGTGTCCGTCTCTGCAGGCAGATCCATGGGGAAGACTTCCTCCGCATCCAGATCGGCGGGATGGAAATCGTGGGGGACAATCGAAATTTTTGACTCTGCATAAGGGTCTGCAAGTTCGTCCTGAAGGGACAGCAGAGCCTCAAGAATCGGCTGGGCAATGGATTCGATCAGTTCATCTTCAAAGCAGTCATAGTTGGTATGCATACCTTTGCTCCTTTATCATGAATTTCACTAAATCTGACTTCATTATAGAAAGAACATTCCCTTATGCCAATCGGCCGAACCGTCAAATCCGGATGAGCGGATCGCCCGAAAAAGACTGAATTTTATGGATTTAATGAATAAAACAATGAACAAAAGTTGACTTTGATAACGGATTCGAAAATGTAGGAATTCAGGACTTTTTTCATGCACGATCCAAAAGGGCTGGTAAAATATAGGCTCTTTGTTACCAGAAAACTGACTTTCCCGAACTTTAGTTTCGTCTTGCCAGACGGCCGTAAATCAAAAGGGCCTTTCGTATTTTGAAAAGATAAGGAAGACAGCCTTTGTATTTTGGTGCAGCAGGATGGGGGGGAAGCCGGCGGTATTGTGTGTTACAGTTAGAACGCAGGAGGTGTATGGGTATGTCCGACTCAGAACAGAATAAAAACCAGACTCCCGAAAATCCGGATTCTTCCTTTCCAAAGGATCAAAATGAAATTGATGATTATACGCAGAAACTGCTCGATAAGCAGGTAGAATATCTTCTCTTTCCCGAAGACGACAGCGATGTAACGACGTCGTCTCTCGAAGGAACCATGTCCGAAGAACAGCGGCGTGTCGCGGAAGAAACGATGCTTTCGGCGCTCGATCAGCTGCGCAAGGAACGCGGTCAGGTCAGTATCGAAGAAGAAGAAAACCAGTTTGCCCGCTCGCATCCCTCTTCCAGACCAAACAAAAAGCGCCATTCCAAAGGAAAGGCACAGGCTTCGAAAGGGGAAGATCTGGAGCCGAGCCGCTATGAAGTTAAGAAAGATACGAAAGAGGAAGGCGCTGCGAAAAAGCCGGCCTCAGCCGTTCCGTTTTATAAGACGACCAAATTCAAGGTCATCCTTGCCGCCGTCATCGTGCTTGGCGTTCTCTTTGGCGCTTATGCCTGGAAAGTCACCGTATATGATCCGGCCCATGTAGCCAGCGTCGATCAGGACGCAGCCTACAAGCGGCTTGTGAACTATGCGGATGAATTCTCGATGATGTCGGATGCCCAGAAGCGAAATCTGGTCAATCTCGAAAACGACTACAACTCGCTCCCGGCGGCCAAGAAAACGGAAATCGATGAGTACTTCCTTAATCCAAAGCACACCGGCAAATCCTTTACGGATCTGCTTGCGGAAATGAAGGACAATACACTTTCCGTGGATAATCCGGAATTTGCGGATCTGCTTTCGTTCGCCCAGGGCTTTAACGCGGCAGACGAAGCAACGCGCGCCACCATTGTGGATAAAATCGACGTCTTTAACGCGCTCGAAGAAGATGCGCGCAACAAAATCGATGAAGCCATGAAAGTCACCACCGGCAAAACGTTTACTCAGGTGTATAACGACTACGTATCGGGACAGCCGATCAGCGAAAATCCTTCTGATCCAGCTGCACAGCCCGCAGACAATACGGATGCCCTTCAGGCACAGCTCGATTCCCTGCGTACAGACCGGGACAATTACGCGCAGTTTCTGGCCGAAGAAGGTCTGAGTACCGATGACATTCTTCAGCAGTACGATGCCCAGATCGCCGACCTCCAAAGCCAGCTTGGTCAGTAGAAGCCGACAGAACAGACAAGATAATACAGAGATGAATGAATACGAAGGATCAAAACGGATGGTTTCCGCAGAGATCCTTCTTTTTTTTGATGCCCGGCTCCTCCAGAAGTCCCGAGCAGATCGTTCCTTTAGGAAGGAATTGAAATTTTCGTTTTGATTCTGAAATTCCTGTGCTACAATAGCAGGGCGCCGACGTAGCACAGCTGGTAGTGCAACGCACTCGTAACGCGTAGGTCGTAGGTTCAAGTCCTATCGTCGGCACCACTTTGAAACCATCAGGCAGCTTTCCATTGCGGAGAGCTGCCTTTTCTTTATGTCGGAAATGGTTTTGTGCAGGTTTGCGGTTCGTATAACCGGGCATGAAAACACGAATCCATAAGTCGCATCCAAAGCGATCCATTTTTAAGAGATATAAGAGATACAGGAACTCCAGCCTGAACAATTTTCTTTCCAGACGCTCCAAGACGGTTTCAAAACAGAAAATCCGGAACCCAGCTCCTGTATCTGGACCGATTTTTCTGCAGGCGTTTCGGAAAAAAGAAATCTGCCTTCTGATGGCTGGGGCCATCAGCCTTGGTCCGTGCGGAGAATGGCTGCCAAAAGAAGCGGTCAGCCGGCCGTTTTTGACAGCCGCTCAATCTCTTGCGACAGATCAAAACTGCTCCGCCCTAGGATCTTCTCTGGAAAAAAGCTTCGCCTTGAACTCCGAACAATTAGAAACTGCAGGCAATCCGGATGAGGACCCATTGAATAATCCATCGGAGGGTCCCGCAAAAAATGCAGAAGCAGAGAATTCTCTCGCTTCCGAAGATTTCGATCTGCCTTCTCAGCTGGTTCTGCGTCTTTTGCGCGGTTTGCGTGAAGACCTTTTTGAAAAACTGCGGCGAAATGAGGAAGGGCTGAAACGGATCGAAAAGAAAGTACAGGCGCTCAATCGCCGACAGGAAGAACAGAACCGTCTGGAAAACATCCAGAACGAAATGCGTGAGCAGACGATCCGTCTGCGCAGGCTGGATCGTCTGTTTCAGTCTTTACAGGAACGCCTCGCACCTGCGCAGCCGGAAAATCATGAAGAAGCGATAGAGGAAGCTCTGCTTCATACGGCAGGCAGTCAGATTCAGCTTCCGGCTTCGCGTCCTTCTGTTTTAGACGAACAGGTTTCCATTTCGAATAATTCGGTCTCTATAACGAAGCGAGAAGCATCTTCTGGTGAACGGAACGATGCAGGCGATTTAAACGAGCCGCAGCTCGAGTCCTCTTCATCTTCCGCTTTGCTGCCGGATCCAGCAGCCGAATCATCTCAAACAGACCAGACCGAAAGCCGAGAGAAAGCTCCCCGCCAATACAAAGACGACTTTGATCCGAGCAGACTAAAGACTCCGATCGACGGATCTGGAGGAATGGCTGGATGGAGTCTTCCAAATTCTTCTGTTCCGCTCGCCAGAGAAAACGAGGCAGTTCCCCATAAGAAAGCACAGCCTGTGCTGGAGCCGTCTGCTGCGTCTGCCCAGAGTCAAAAAAATATGGAGGGCGGATTTTCCAGAGCCTGCCCGGCTTACGACTATGAAGATGAATTTCTCAAAGACCATGGCGACAGCCTTCGCCTTCAAATGCCTGCCAAAGGCGTAATCTCTGCCGGGACCTGGGCGTATCCTTCTGGGCAGATGCATCTGGGCATGGATCTGGCTTTGAATATGTATACGCCAATTTATGCGCCGACCGACGGCGTGATTGTGTACGCCAATGCCCCTGTGGGAGACAGCGGCGGGTATCTGGGAAACTGGATAGGCTATCCAGCCGGAGCGGGGAATTCGCTCTGTATGATCGGGATCACCGAAGACGGTCTTTTTGGAATTACCTTTGCCCACCTCTCATCGAACCTTTACGTTCGTGCCGGTCAGCAGGTCCGTCAGGGAGACCTTCTGGCCAAATCGGGCAATACGGGAAATTCCACCGGTCCGCATACCCATATCGAGCTGTTTCGAATCAAAAGCTCGTTTGAAGACGTCGCGTCTTACTTTTCCTCTACGGCGGATTTTGCGTTTGGCTGCGGCTGGAACGCACCGGCGACGTGCTCCAGATACGCCTGCCGCGTCCGGCCGGAACAGTATTTTTCCCGCTAAAGGAAATCTATAGACTGTCAGAAATCTGAACACGGAGGCCATCTGAAAACGAAGGCCTTTCTTGTCGTTTAAAAGATAAAAAGTCATTTAAAATGAACGAAGCTATGGGCTCGATACAATGAGGACAGGAAGAGCAGCGCGCATATTTCGAGTAAATTCACAATTATTTGACAAACTCGAAGATTTATTTCACTTTGTTCAAGGCTTGAAGACAAATACAGCGCGTATTCGGTTTTTACGCCGTACGCATTTTTGTCCAATTGCTTCAGGAAAGGAGAGATCGTCCTATGGAACAGCTTGAATCCTTATATGAAAAACGAATGCGAACTTTACTGGGTGACGAATTTGATGCCTACCAGAACAGTCTTTCGACTCCGCTTTATCAGGGACTTCGCATCAGTTCCTCCAAGCAGGATCCACAGATCACCCGGAAAAGTCTGCCGTTTCTTTCGGAGGTGTCGCCGTTTGCGGATCATACCTGGTACATCCATCAGAAAGCGGGACTAACGCCGGAACACTTGCAGGGGCTGATTTACCTGCAGGAACCGTCGGCTTCCGGTGCCGTTTCCATTTTGAATGTGCAGCCGGACGATACCGTTCTCGATTTGTGCGCCGCGCCCGGAAGCAAGAGCACGCAGATCGCGGAGAAACTTGGCAGGAACGGATTTCTCGTTTCCAATGAGATCGATCCGAAACGAGCGCAGATTCTGGCTGGCAATCTGGAACGCATGGGCGCGGAAAACGTCTGTGTGACCAATATGGACAGTCCGTCGATCTGCTCGCAGACGGAAGGTCTGTTTGACAAAGTTCTGGTCGATGCGCCGTGTTCGGGCGAGGGCATGATGAAAAAGCATGAAATCGCCCGGGACGACTGGTCGATCGAAAACGTTCTGCTTTGCGCGGCCAGACAGAAGGACATCCTGAAAGAAGCCTGGAAGGCGCTTAAACCTGGCGGCGAACTCGTCTATTCCACCTGCACGTATGCGCCAGAGGAAAACGAGGGGAATGTCGCCTGGCTTCTTTCCACGTTTGAAGATGCAAAACTTCTTCCGGTCGATGTGATCTGGGGAAGAGAAGGCTTTGCGACAAATGGACTGGATGCTTCGAAAGCCGCTCTGGTTCGCCGCGTCTTTCCCATGGATGGCGGGGAAGGCCACTTTATGGCGCGCTTTATGAAAACGGGCGAGTCCGAAGAAAGTGCTGAACCAGTCAGCAGCTCTCGAAAAAAGGGGAAAGGGTCAAAGGGCCTCTGGCTCTCTGCAGACAAGCTGCCTAAGGAAGCCGCTTCCTTTCTGGATGAACAGCTAGAAGCCGATGAGCGCGGCGTATGCGGCTATTCGTTTTATCACGTGATCGAGCGAAAAGACGAAAGTCTGGTCTTTGGGATGAATCATCCGTTTCTGAATCTGAAAAAGGGAAAGGTGATTCGTCAGGGCGTTTTAATCGGCAGCGTGCTGCGCAAACGCTTTGAACCGGATTTCGCCTTTTATCTGAGTGAAACGGCCGCCCGTCATCTGAAAACGAAAACGGAAACCTCGCTCGAAGAAATGGATGCATATTACCATGGTCAGCAGCTTCCGCTTCAGGCGCCTGCCGGCTTTCGCGCGCTGTGCTATCAGGGCATTCCTTACGGCTTTGGAAAAAGCTCAGCCGGCCGTATTACCAACAAGCTTCCCAAAGGCCTTCGGCTTCTGCCGGGTTCCGCCATTTTAAAAGGCGGCAAAACGGAAGACGATCCAGCAAAGGCGTAAAATGCGAGAAAATCTGGACAGCCGGCGGTTTTGAGGTGCGTCACAAACCGCATACAGACTGCTCAGAAAAGATTCAGAACAGCCGGCGAACCCCTC
>NZ_JBKXLD010000036.1:0-20704 GCF_047010065.1 Allobaculum sp. | reverse complement strand
GTTCTATGTCTTCTCAATCGGTCTGGCATTCCTGTTCTGGCTGGCCTTTACCCGCTATCGTCAGCTGACCCTCTGCGGCATGCTGGCATGGACAGCCGGCAGCGGCATGCTTGTCAACCCGATCATGCAGGGAACGGCGAGCGTTGCCGAATACCCCATGGCACAGGCCGCTGTACAGATTCGTGAAAAAAATCCTGACGCCTGGTGGCTGACGACCGAAAACGATCTGCGTCAGGCGCTGATGATGGCCAATGGCGTCAAAGTCGTTAACGGCGTCAACTTCTACCCGGATTTCGAAAAATGGGAACTCATCGATCCGGAGCACAAGTTTGAAGACGAAATTAACCGTTACGCGCACATTTACGTTTCCCTGATTCCGGACGGCGATCTGGAAATTGCCAGCCCTTCGGGCGACGTAGTACAGGTAAATCTGCCCGTTTCGATGCTCAAAAACTGGGATATCGACTACATCGCAGGTACGGAGCGCGATGCGCAGGTTCTCGACGCCGGCGGCATTTCCTACCAGATTGTTTACGATGACGAGAATACCGAAGACGTGATTTACCAGATCCTCGACTAGCCCGTACACCTCGTTTCCTGGCTGCATTTCAACCACAGCCCGCAAGAAATTTACTTCGTTCTTTCTTCCCCTGTTCACGACTTGAACAGGGGATTTTTTCTGCTATCCGCTTTGCTCGCTCCCTTCGCCCCATTTGCTTCGACACATTTGTCTCGCCGATTCGCTTCGACACGGCCCCTTCTGCCAATTCGTATCGACAAATTTCTGTGCCGGAGGATGCACGTTTTTTGAGCGAAACACGGTTGCGGGATGAATGTCGAAAGCGGATATTCGTATTTATTTCGTCTGGGTATAAAAAAGCAGCAGGATGGCCTGTCCTGTGTGACTGACCATCCCGCTGGATTTCTAAGTCTGTTCTGTGAATCGGATTTGTGAATTTGCAGGATCGAAACGACTGGCTTTATAAAGCGAATCGTCTGAATGCGAGCGCTTGTCGATTGCTCCCGTTTCTTCCTGTATTCCGGATTGAACTGTATTGCCGGCTGAATTTCTTTCGGATTTACTTGTTCAGGCGCTGTTCGAAGATTTTGCCCATCGCGTTGAGCGGTTTGTCGAAAATGCCGAACGTACGAACAACGGTCGCACCGAGTTCGCGTTTGAAAAAGAAGCTGCCGTAGCCGTCCTGACCCTTTTCAAAGTAGCCGCTGATTCCGCCGTAGTTGTAGCGTTCCAGACCGAGTTCAAGGGCGTGCTTATACATCTCATGATGGATGAAGCCGGAAAGGTTATAGCGGACGGCACTGCGGTCAATTCCGCCGAAGTAACATAACATTTCCATGTTGGTTACGTACCAGTAGCCGCCGTAAACCAGCTGTCCATCCGCATTGTGGACTTTGACGAGCTTGCAGTAACCGTCGGATACGCTGGCCAGATCGCGGCGCTTTTCGCCGGATCCGGTATCAAAGTTCTTGTATTCGCCGGACTTGTCAAGCATGCCTTCGATATCGGCCCAGTCCTGCTCTTCCATTTCGGACGGATTCCTGATGGTCAACGTAAAGCCTTCGCGTTCGGCTTTATGGGTATACTTTCTCGAGCTGCCGGACATCAGCTTGTCGATATCCGCAATGTCCCGGTTTGGAATTTCCGGAGTGAGCTTGCCCTGATAGCCTTTGTGGTGCTGGTTGATGCCGTCTTTGAGCTCAACGACCGACTGCCATGTAATCTGATGGCTCGTATCGGTGCCTAACGGCGATTCGTGCCAGTGAAATCCGTTTTTTTCGGCGAGAGCGAGATGCTCTTTCGTGTTGTCAAAGCCGCCTTCCACAACGGCGCCTTCGCGGTCGTATTCTTTTACTTCCACAGACGATTCAATACGCCATAGAATGAAGCCTTCCTTTTTCAGATACTCGGAAGCTTCTTCCAGGAAGTCCGCGTCATGAGCGCGGTCATCGCTTAAAAAGCCTCCGGCAGTATACGCAAACTTCCACATCTTCATAGCGGGTTTGGGTTCAACGATGACGGCATGGGTAATGCGGTTTTCGTCATTGATTCCCGCCAGAATGAAACGGTCATACAGTTTCGCGTACGAGGGAATCTGCAGGAAGACAAAGCCTAACTGGCTGTCTTCGATAAATTTTTCATATTGTTCAATAGTAATCTGTTCAATTCGCATGAATATCTTCCAATCTTTAATAAACGCGCCTTCATTATACCCTGTCACAATATCTCTTCCAATTTGAGGGGACGGCGAACGAACTAACATTTTAGGCAGCCTTTCTTCAATTGCAAATGCATCGTTTTTCTTTTGTGTCTGTTCTGTGTTCGAATCGAACGCGCCTTAATTTTTACACACCCGTTGAAAATCAACTTTTTTTCATTTTTTTGTTTTTAGAATTGCATTCCGGCCCAGCTGTGTTATTATGTTCAGGCAGTCACAAGGGCGCAAGTTCTCAGGACAAAACAAATCATGGATCCTTAGCTCAGCTGGCAGAGCAACTGACTCTTAATCAGTGGGTCTAGGGTTCGAATCCCTAAGGATCCACCACTTGAAACCAGATCGAACACTTCACAGTGTTCGATTTTTTTGCGCTTTTTTGAGCGAGACTTTCCATTTTCCTTAGCATCCTGCTTTCCTTTGCAGCCTCCTTCCGGGGACGGTCTTTTTCAGACCGTGCCGAGTCGTGCGCTCTATTTCGCCGCTGAGGTCTGCTGCTCCCCTCATCCTGGCGGTTCCCTTTGTCCGTTACGAACGGCTATAACGAAAAAATCGGTTTCAGAAACTTTCCAATCCAGTCGCCTTTTGCGGCTGGATTTTTTTGTGCCGTCAAAAAGCCCGCTGTATGTGCCTGGCGCACACTAGCGGGCAGAAAAACGAAAGAACAGGGAGAAAATCGAAGGGAAAACGTTAACCAATAAGAGATAGTTTCCGATTGTTTTTGATTACTGACCAGGAACCATGCCCAGACGGTACAGAAGCTGTTCGAGCCAGACACTCAGATCCGTCTGCTTAATCCAGACCATAAAAGCCGATTCTTCACCGGTCCTTGTGGAATGGCGAAGCAGACTGCTCACGCCGATCTGATGCAGATACATCCAGACGCCAATGCCAAGCAGACCGCCGGCCAGACCCATGAGCAGCGTCATGAATATGGATTTGCGGGAAAGAAACAGCATCGAGCCGACGAACCAGAGAAAGTTCCAGCCGATCACCGACCAACCGGTCAGAATCGCCTGCACCGCAAGAATCAGTACAGAAAGCACAAAGCCGAATACGCCCTTCGACTTGGCGTAATGCACAAATGGCGCCAGCAGCGAACTCGCCGCCCCCAGCAGACCCCAGAAGACGAAGAGCTTCATCAGAAGCGTTCCATCGTACTGATAGGAATACCAGTAGTAGGCAATATCCATGAAGGAGAAAAACAGCAGAACGTTCGCGAACGCCGCCAGGCCGTTTTTGGAATAGACGCTGATCCCGACGGCACACATCATCCAGAACGGAAGATCCGAAAGTGAAACGGCCAGCGACTGGATCGTGCTGTCGGAAGGATGAAGATCAATATAGCGGGCAAAAAGGCCGAGGCCAAGGCCTAAAGCCGAATAGAGTACCGTCTGCAAAATCCATGGAATGCCTCCCCCTCGACGGCCGGAGCGGTCTCTGGAGTCTCGAGGGTCGTCCTCATAATGGGCATGCGTCTCGTACTCGTCATCATATTCATCGGATGGCGCTGTTCGACTGCGAGATCTGCGTGAAGACGGTTCTGGATCGTTGTCCTGTACATATTCTCTGTTTTGGCGATGATTGAAGTATGCGTCCTCCTTATCTTCGTCGTCTTCGCGGCGGCGGGCTGCACGGGCTTCCTTTCGATCCTGCGCTCTGGATGAGCGGCGATCGTCCCGATCCCGGTCTTTGCGGGAACGTCTGGAAGAGCGGCGGCTTCTTCGCGAACGGCTGTCGTCTTCTGTGTATTCTCTTTGCAGGAGAGGCTGATCGTCTTCGTACGGCGCATCGTCAAAGTCAGAATCCTGACCGGTATGGATGTCGTAACGATCTTCGTCACAGGCGGGATCCCAGTGGTCTGCATCATAACCTGAAGAGGGATTTGAATACTCGTCCATTTCTTCTGCAAAGTCCGAAGATCTGGATGTCTTCCCATATGGGCTGCTTTGCGCATCAGCCGGAATATCCGGCATATCCCTGCGCGAGCGGAAATCCGTCTGGGGTACGCTTCGTTTTGGCTGTTCTCTGGAAGCAGTACTGGACAGATCCGGTTTTGCCTGCTGCGGCAGAGGACGCAAAACGACCGGTTTGGACGGCTGAGCAGCTGAATTTATGTCGTTAGATGTCGCCGTTTTCGGATCTTCAAAAAGATAAAGATCTTCTTCACGCAGATCCTCTTCATACACGGTTTCTTTCTTTGTATCTTCTGACGATTGGGTACCGCCAAAAAAATCGTTGTGTGAATCTCTCATCTTTTTCCCTCCTTCATGTACTTGCTCAAAATTTGCGGGCCTGTTCGATTGGGCCCGTCTGGCACAAGCCGGCTTCTTCGTTTTTGAAACGGCACGCCTTTCTTCAACCGGTTATAGTAAAGAACAGAACCAGTCCCTGCAGGAACGGATTGTCAGGTGGCTGACCATGCGCTTTGTCCCAAAATGTTCGCCGGCTTAAAAGGACCGTTCTGATTTTGCCGGTTTTCCTTAAAAACAGATGAAGCAACGTCTTTGAAACAGCCTTATAAACTGACTGCGTTTTCCAGAGCCGCTTTTGAACGGCGTTTGTCCTTCCTGCAGTCAATTCCATATCCCTCTGCGGCCGTCGACGAAAGCCGATGACAGAAAGGAACTTTTATCATGAAAATTTATACGATTCGTCACGGAGAAACAAATATTAACCATCAGAACCGCGTTCTGGGCCGAACGGATGAACCGCTCAATTACACGGGTTTAAAGCAGGCCGATCAGGCAGGTAAAGCACTGAAAGACATTGCCTTTGACGCCGTGTACTGCTCGCCCATGAAACGGGCCATGCAGACCGGAGAGGCCATTTCAAAAAACACGAGCTTTCCTTTTGCGATGAAAATCGCCCCGGCTTTGATCGAACAGAACTTTGGCGTTTTTGAAGGCGCTCTGCGCAATGATCCCGAATACCAGAAAGAAAAGCATCAGTACTTCAAGCCGTTTGAAGGCGGGGAATCGTTTCTGGATGTGGCCGCCCGGGTATACACCTTTCTCGACGAGCTTCAGAAACAGTATCCGTCAAAGGCGCATAATGTTCTTCTCGTAACCCACGGCGGAATTTGCCGGGTGATTGAAAACTATTTCAAAGGCATGGATAATGAAGCCTATGCCGGCGCATTCTATCAAAATTGTGAGGTGAAGGTATTCGATACCGATACGCTGCACCGGGACAGCCTGCAGCCGCTGACTCCGTCTTCATGTGTCCGCGATGACGATGCGCATGAAGAAAAAAGATAGAGAGAAAGGAAGATGCAAATGAGAACCATCACAACCGGGATTCTTGCGCATGTCGATGCCGGAAAGACCACCTGTATTGAAAGCATGCTTCTGACCTCCGGCCAGATCCGCAAGGCTGGACGCGTCGATCATCAGGACGCCTTTCTCGACTTTGACGAGCAGGAACGAAAACGAAAAATTACCATTTATTCCAAGCAGGCTTCCTTCACCTGGAAGGATACAACGATCAATGTCATCGATACGCCGGGCCATGCCGACTTTTCCGCTGAAATGGAACGTTCGCTTTCCATTCTCGATACGGCCATCGTTCTGATCAGTGCATTAGATGGCGTACAGTCGCATACCCGCACAATCTGGAAATGCCTGGATGCGTATCAGGTATCGTCCATCCTCTTTGTCAACAAGATGGACGCGACGTCCTATTCCAAAGAAGAACTGCTTTCGGACATTGAGAAAAATCTGGATACCCGAATCGTAGATCTGAGCGTGGACGACTGGATCGAACAGTTTGCGGCGCTCGACGAAAAGCTGCTCGATGAATTTGTACAGACCGAAACCCTCTCCCCCGCGTCCATGGCGCAGGCCGTCAAGGAGCGCAAGGCATTTCCGGTGCTGTTTGGCTCCGCACTGAAAAACGAAAACATCAGCGAACTGCTCGATGCTCTGCTTGCCTATACGCCAGAACAGGAATATCCAGAAGAATTTGGGGCGCGCGTCTTTAAAATCACGCTCGATTCCGCCAAGGCGCCGATTGCCCATCTTAAGCTGACCGGCGGAACGCTCCACGCCAAAGATGTGATTCACGATGAGCGCGGCGATCAGAAAGCCGATCAGCTCTTCATGGCGAACGGACAGTCCATTCGTCCCGTCAAGGAAGCTTCGGCGGGCGATATCGTTCTGGTCAAAGGGCTTCAGAATCTGAAACCTGGCGACGGACTCGGTTTTGAGACGTCGCGCAAAGAAGCGCAGCTGAGCGCTTCCCTGTGCTACGCACTGATTTTGCCGGCCGGTGTAGATCCGGTCACGATGATGGCGCCGCTGCGGCAGATGATGATGGAAGATCCGATGCTTCAGATCGAATTCGATGAAGCGTCCCAGACGATTTCCATCCGTCTGATGGGCGAAATTCAGAAAGAAATTCTCAAAAACCGGATTTACGAACGCACCGGTATTTTATGCGAATTTGGAAACGGGAAAATCGTCTACCAGGAAACGATTGACGATACCGTCTTTGGCTACGGCCATTTTGAACCGCTTCGCCACTATGCCGAAGTGCACCTGATGCTCGAACCGGGCAAACGCGGATCGGGCATGACGTATTCGTCCAAAGTTCCCCGCGACGTTTTGTCTCTGAACTGGCAGCGGCTCATTCTCTCTTCCCTTTCGGATCACGTCCAGAAAGGCATTCTGACCGGATCCGCGCTGACGGATATTCATGTCACGCTGATCGCCGGCCGCGCTCACCAGAAACATACGCAGGGCGGGGACTTCCGTCAGGCAGCATCCCGGGCGATGCGCCAGGGCCTGAAAAAGGCGCAGAACGTCTTGCTGGAACCGTTTTTCCGTTTTGAAATCACAACGCCTGCCGAAGATCTTTCCCGCATTTTGTACGAACTCGAAACCCGACGCGCCAAAGTTCAGGTAGAAGAAATGGAATCGGGAAAAATGCGCATTACCGGACGCGGTCCGGTCAGCACGCTGATGAATCTGAATACGACACTTGCCTCCCTTTCCAAAGGGCGTGCCGATATTTCCGTGGAAAACGACGGCTACGACCGCTGCGAAAACGCCGAGGAAGTCATCGAACAGATCGGCTACGACGAAAGCCTCGACCGCTTCTATCCTTCGGGATCGGTATTCTGCTCGAACGGTGTCGGCCTTACGATCGAATGGGATGAGGTGGAAGACCACCTGCACATTCCGCCCGTGGACAATACCCAGACGGTTTCTTCGATTTCGATCAACTCGTCCAAAGTTTCCGCGCAGGAGCTGAACCGCGTCTTCCAGAACGCCGGCGGCAGCAACCAGAACGCGAAAAAAGCCGGTCCATCCTAAAAGAAACGAACCGACCTGTCGCTCGAACCAACGCAGGTTACGACCTTCTCGCATCTGCCAACGGTTCTGATCGTCGACGGGTATAACATGATTTACTCATGGCCGTCTCTGCGCGAAATTTCCTCGCATTCTTTATCGGATGCGCGCGAAGAGCTGATCAGTCTGCTCATCAACTACCAGGGGTACAAAGGGTATTCGCTGATCGTGGTCTTTGACGGCAACCGCCGCAAAGGCAATCCCGGCTCCTCTTCCAAAAACGGATCCGCTTCGATTGTGTACACGCCATCCGGCATCAGCGCAGATGCCTGGATTGAAAAGAAGGCCGCGGATCTCAAAGGCAAATTTTACTGCATTGCCGCCACGAGCGACGGCCTCATTCAGAACTCCGTCTTCTCCCATGGCGCCACAAGAATTTCCGCCAGAGAACTCGAACGCGCAGTTCTCTCCGTCAACGAAAGCGCCTTTGCAGCACTTAAAAAGCATTAAAAACGATGGCCTGTCGATGACAGAACAGGCCATCGTTTTTCTTTGCGCAGGATAGAGAGCACTTGAAAACAATCTGCGTGCGCCTTTCCAGGCGCCGTTCTCGTCTGTGCTTTTCGTTCATTCCCTCTGCGCTTTGCCTGCGCGATAACTATACTGAAGAAAAAAGAAGCTCCTGCACGTTTTTGCCGCTCTGCAGTTCTTACCGTATTGCGACATTTCCTCAGGAGCCGGGGAGGAACCTTATGGAATCCTGCAGTGAAAATCCAATTTTTAAACGCGCTTCCGTGCGGGCGTGGACCGATCAGCCCGTATCGCGCGAACAGATTATCGATGTTCTCAAAGCCGGCATGCAGGCGCCTAGCGCCATGAACAGCCAGCCCTGGGAATTTGCAGTTATCACCAATCCGGAAATGAAAACCCGACTGGCCGGCATTTCTCCGTATTCGCATTTTGCGGCCGGCGCGCCGGTTTTGCTTGCCGTTCTGTGTCGCAAGGAGAACAGCTGTCAGCCCTACAATGAAATCGACATGGGCATCTGCATCGAAAACCTGCTTCTGGAAATCACAGCGCTCGGTCTGGGCGGCGTCTGCCTTGGCGTAGCCCCTTTGAAAGACCGAATGAAGTATATGGCGGATGTTCTTCAGCTGGATGAAACTTTAGAATCGATTGCGCTGGTTCCGTTTGGCTATCCAAAGCAGGACGTTCATGTAACTGAACGTTTTGATCCAGAGCGTATTCGCTGGATCGAATAGCCGGCGTTCTTCGCTTTCTAAAAAGACGACTATCATTTTTGCTTCGCAGGTCACTGAATTCTGCGGAGTTTTTTTCTGGTAAGAGGAGATTTAAAAACAAGTCTTCGGGCTTGACTTTCCAAAATAGTTAGTCGATACTAATCATCAATCCAAGGCAAATTTCGACCGAAAAGAACGGTTTTTCATTCTGATCTTTACCATTCTGGATTTGAACGGACGGAATCGATTCCGCTCGTCAGGCAGGCAAAACAGTAACGTTTTGCAGGGATCGTCTGAACCAGCTCTTTTCTGGTCGATCGATAAAACAGAAAAGAAAAGAATAGAAAGCAGGTAAATTTATGAGTTCAGCCTTCCCATTCAAAAAAGTCATGCGCAATGCGATCCTTCTGCTCGTTATCGCCTCCATGGCTCTGTTTGCGGGCGCATGCTCGAGTTCGAATGATTCGAATTCGACAGCCGCTTCCGAAATGCGCACGGTTCAGACCGATAAGGGCGAAGTGGAAATACCCGTGAATCCGCAGCGCATTGTCAGCGACTACTATCTTGGCGAGTTTCTTGCGGTTGATGTGAAACCGGTGATTGCTTCTCCGTACGCTTTAAACAATCCGTATCTGGATGGCCTCACAGACGGCATCGAACCGATGAACATCACTTCCGCGGAAACGACACTCGAGCAGTTTACGGCAGCCAAGCCGGATCTGATTGTCACCATTACCGAAGCGGACTACGACAAGTATTCAAAAATTGCGCCGACCGTTTACATTCAGGACGGCAAGCGCAGCGATGAAGATACATTCCGCTACGTTGCCGATCTTGTAGGCAAATCCAAAGAAGCGGAAGACTATATCACAGCCTTCAATGAAAAAGTGGATTCCAAAAAGGAAGAAATCCAGAACATCGTCGGCGATCAGACCGTTTCGATTCTCGAAGTCTGGCCGCAGCAGATTTACACCATGGGCTCTCACTTTGCCCGGGGCGGATCCATCCTTTATGACATGTGGGGACTGAAAGCCCCAGAACCTATTCAGAGCACCATGGTCGACGGGGACGAAACGTATAAAGTCATTTCTCTGGAAGCTCTGCCCGAGTATGCCGGCGACTTCGTTCTGTATGGCGTACTGGACGGTACCGATCCGGCTTTCGTAACGTCTTCCAATCTCTGGAATTCTTTGCCGGCCGTACAGAACGGCAAGACGTTCCCATATGAACAGGTAGCCTTCATGCATCGCGATCCGATTACGCTCAATAAGCAGGCCGATCTGTTCATCGAATTTTTCGAGAAATTCCAGGAGAACTAATGATGCAGACCAGTACGAAGAAAACGATCTTCTTTCTGGTGATTCTTACGATCGCAGCGGTTTTCGCTGCGATCCTTTCTGTCTTTCTGGGCAGTACGGACATTTCCTGGCAGACCGTACTCGAAGCGCTCTTTCGCCCGGATCTGACCAGTCACCAGCAAATCGCCGTCGTGGAACTGCGCCTGCCGCGAACGATCGGCGACCTTCTTGTCGGGGCCGGTCTGGCCAGTGCCGGCGCGCTCATGCAGGGCATGACGCGAAATCCCTTAGCGGACAGCGGTCTGCTTGGCATTAACGCGGGTGCCTCCTTCGGTGTGGCGCTCTGTCTGGCGTTCTTTTCCAATGTCACGTTTGGTCTGACGATTTTTGTCTCCTTTCTTGGGGCGGCCGTTTCCGTCTTTCTGGTGTTCGGTCTGCTATTACTGAAGCATCGAAAACTGGATGCAACCCGCCTCGTTCTGGCCGGTCTTGCGGTAAGCATGTTCTTAACCGCGCTGACCCAGGGCATTTCCATTTTGACGAATACCGGACAGTCGCTGACCTTCTGGAGTGCCGGCCGTACGGCGGGTATCCGCATGGATCAGCTTAAAATCGCGGCACCGGTCCTAATTGCTGCATTAATTGCGGCCCTTCTGCTTTCCCGACAGGTTTCCCTGCTTTCGCTTGGCGAAGAAGCAGCCCGCTCGCTCGGTCTGAATCTCAATCGCTCCCGGCTGCTGACGATTCTGGTCGTCCTGCTTCTGGCGGGTACGAGTACTGCGCTTGCTGGCCCGGTCGCCTTTGTCGGTCTTCTCATTCCCCATATCGTCCGCCGCATTGCGGGCGGCCGGTATGAAGCCATTCTTCCCTGCTCCATGATGCTTGGCGCCTTGATGATGGTTCTGGCGGACATTCTGTCCCGTACCCTCAATGCGCCGACAGAAACGCCGGTCGGCCTGATCTTTGCGGTGATCGGTGTTCCGGCTTTCATCTGGATCAGCCGAAAGGAGGAAGAAACCGATGCGTAAAAAACAGAAACAAATCTGGATTCCTCTGCTCATGGCCGTTCTGCTCGTTCTGGGCATTCTTTTCGATCTGAATGCCGGCTACGCGCAGATTCCCCTATCGGAGCTGTTTGCGGACAATCCCGTTTTGCTCGATATTCGTCTTCCCCGGGTTCTCGCCTGCGTTCTGGTCGGTGCCGGACTTTCCCTTTCCGGAGCAGTTTTGCAGGGGGTTACCCGCAACGATATGGCTGAACCGGGCATTCTTGGCATTAACGCCGGAGCCGGTCTGGCCATCGCGATTTTTATCGTCTTCTATCAGGGCGGCAATACGAACTGGTCGCTGATGATGCCGATCCTTGCCTTTCTGGGCTCAGGCGGCGTTTTCTGGATCGAATACCGTCTGGCGTACAGCCATGGGCGCATTCATCCTAAAAAGCTCCTGCTGATGGGTGTCGCCATTTCCCTGGCCGTCACTTCCCTGACGACCATCCTCATGCTGCGAATGCCCGATTCGCAGTACGCCTTCGTCCAAAACTGGATTGCGGGCACCATCTGGGGCGCCGACTGGCCAAACGTCATCCGTCTGGCGATCGGTCTTACTGTAGTCGGGGCGCTGATCTTCTACTTTTCACGAACCCTGAACGGGCTGATGCTTGGGGAAGCGCTGGCGACAGGAATTGGCATCGACACGAAAAAGTCTTCCCGTCTGTTTCTGATTGGGGCCATTGCGCTGAGTGCGTTTTGCACGAGCATCGGCGGCGGTCTGAGCTTTGTCGGTCTGATTGCCCCGCACCTTTGCCGGCGGCTGGTCGGTCCGAATTATCGCCATCTGCTTCCCGCCTGCGCGCTGGGCGGCGGTGTGCTGATGGTGTTTGCGGATATCATTTCCCGTACCTGGTTTCTACCGTACGAAATGCCGGTCGGCATTACCGCTGCCGTGCTGGGTGCACCGTACTTCCTGTACCTGCTCGTCAAGGAATAAGCCAAAAGGAGTCTCTTTATGGAACACAACGAAACAGTAAATCCATCTATGCCGGATCGTACCTTGAAGTCTTCCGATTCGAAGTCTGCGTACGCGATGGAAGGCCGGCATCTGAAAATCGGCTATTCCGATAAAACGATCATTCCCGAAATGAACGTAAAAATTCCGCAGGGGCAGATCACGAGCATCATCGGCCCAAACGGCTGCGGCAAGTCCACTCTGCTTAAGGGACTTGCGCGCATTCTTCCGCTGCAGGGCGGTGAAGTCCTTTTGCACAATCAGAACATGAAAGATATGGGGACGAAGGAAATCGCCCGTCAGCTCGCCCTTCTGCCGCAGGGACCGACGGCGCCGGCCGGTCTGAGCGTCCGTGAGCTCGTCAGCTTTGGCCGCTATCCGTACCAGAAAGGGTTTGGCACGATGAACGAAACAGACCGCCAAATCGTCGAACAGGCGATGAAAGACACCCGGACGCTGGAACTGGCCGATCGCAGTGTGGATCAGCTTTCCGGCGGACAGCGCCAGCGCGTCTGGATCGCGATGGCTCTGGCGCAGGATACACCGCTCATTTTGTTAGATGAGCCGACGACGTATCTCGATATGGCGCATCAGCTGGAAATTCTCGAACTGCTTGAACGGCTGAATAAGGAAAAGCAGAAGACAATCGTCATCGTCATCCACGATCTGAATATGGCCGCACGCTTTTCCGACTATCTGGTCGCCATGAAAGACGGACTGATCCTGCACGAAGGAAATGTGGGACAGATCATGAGTGCTCCGGTTTTGAAAGACGTTTTCAGTCTGGACGCCCTGATCGAAAAGGATCCCTGGACCGGCAAGCCGACCATGGTTTCGTATCGGCTGCTTTCCGGATCCTGATTTTGAAATCGAAAAAATCGGCCGGATGTCCAGCCGATTTTTTTGTGAGTACTCTCTAGTTGTGATGGATGAGGTGATCGTTAATGGAAATTGAATTTGATGCCGTTATTTTGCAGAACGGAACGATGGATGCTGCCTATATTGAAGTGCCCTATGACATACGCGAACGGACGGAAAAAGACCGCTGGCTGGTCGACGCCCGGTTTGATAACGTTCCCTATTCCGGTCAGGTCGTGCCCATGAAAACGCCGTTTTATCTGATCGGCCTGAACAAGCAGGTAAGAAAAGCACTGGGAAAGAGCTTTGGCGATCGCGTGCACGTCGTTTTAAAAGACCGGCAGATGTCGAAGAAAACCGATCGTTCTTCTGAACCGATACAGACAGATCCATCTTCCGTTAAGGAAGAAAAACCTGTTTCTAAGCAAACCAGACCTGCCTCCTCCAGGGACAAAAAGACGCCGGTTCGATCCAAACCGGAAACCGTAGACGAATACATTCAGAGGCAGCCTGAATCCTGGCAGGCGGATCTGAAAACGATGCAGCGCATTTTGCGTGAGGCAATGCCGAATACGATCGAAAAGATTTCATGGAGCATGCCGACATTCTGGAAAAAGCGAAACCTTATTCACTTTGCGGGCTTCAAAAACCATATTGGTCTGTATCCAGGCCCAGAAGCGATCGAACAGTTTAAAAACGAACTCAACGTCTATAAGACGAGTAAAGGCACTATTCAGATTCGGTATGGAAAAATCGATGAAGCGCTCGTTTCCGCCATTGCGAAATGGACTTTGCAAAACCAGGAAGCCGTCGATGCCGCTTTGAAACCTGAATCCGTTAAACCCAGACAATCGTCCCCTCTGCGTTCTGAGCCTTGCCTGACGATTTTCTTTTGCCTCCGAACCACCGGAGGCTTTTTTATTGGGAAGATTCCGAATTTGGAATTTTGAATGCCGGACGTTGAATTGCTTCCGTTTTCCGAGCGTTTGTGCGGTTTGAAAAGCGCCAAAAAAACAGACCCTGAGGATTTCAGGGTCTGCACGAAGATCCGCAAACGACTCGGCGTCTTTGATAAGATCGCCTGTCTATGGCGCGGATTCAAAAGTCAAAGGAGAAAAAGACGCTTATTTAACAGGGTAGCCAAGCATTTCGAGAACGCTCTTGGCGCCGTCGAGGGCAGGTTCCGGGATGTCCTGCAGAGTGACTACGGATTTGGCTTCGCGGTTAATGGCGGCTACGCCGTATACGGTGTTGTAGTCGTTGAGCAGTACGCGGGTCTGCTTCTGATCGGCATCGTAGGATTCGACTTCCAGATAGCCGTCGTCTTCAAGCTGGGAAGCGCTGGTTTCGTAGGTCTGAGACGCTTCGGTTTCGTTTTCGAAGTTCTGGCCTTCAACCTGGAAGGAACCGTTGTCGTTTTCGGCGGTAAAGGTCGTCTTGTCGCCTTCGGTTACGACATCGCTGACGCTGTAGCCGGCGTTCGAGAAGGCCATGCTGATGTCTTCAAGAGAAGCAGCAGACGTTTCCGTTTTGGATTCCTTGGATTCTTCAACGGAAGATACAGGTTCGGAAGCCGAAGATTCGGTTTTTGTTTCCGGAGCGGAAGAGCATCCCGCAATCATTAACGCAGACAGCAGCGCGAGCGCTGTAAGTGATCTTGTTTTCATATTACCTCCATATTAGGCAGTACATTCTGCCCGGAATTAGGCAGTACATTCTGCCCGGACCTGGAACGAAGGGACATGTCTTTTTGCAAGTGTAAAACTTGAAGGGCAGTTCGACTGGTTCAGGTACATCTTTCTTTACTTTCATTTAATAGTAGAGGAAGCGTTTTCCCGGCTTTGATGACCGCCTTTTCTTACAACGTCAAATCGCATACTCTTCTGCCTACGCGATTTCCTTTAAAAAATCATGATTTTTCGACAGGATTGAAAAACTATACATCCGGTCCCCGGTTTGAATCGATTCGTTTTAAAATAGAGAAAGAATTAAAGCTGAAAACAGAGTGAGGAGGATTATCAATGCTTCGAATTGGAATGCTTACGAGCGGAGGAGACTGCCAGGCGCTGAACGCCACAATGCGTGCCATCTACCTTTCCGCCATGAACAACGCTAAGGAACCCGTAGAGTTTTACGGATTCGAAGACGGCTATAAAGGCCTGATGTACAACCGCTACCGCATGCTGACGAGTGCCGATTTCAACGACATCCTGACACGCGGCGGAACCATTCTCGGTACGAGCCGGGTGCCGTTCAAGGATCTCGACAAGCCGGATGAAAACGGCAATAACAAAGTCAAGCTCATGAAGCAAACGTATCATGTGCTCGAACTCGACTGCCTGATCGTTTTAGGCGGCAACGGCTCTTTAAAAACCGCCAACCGTCTTTCCCAGGAAGGTCTGAATGTCATCGGCATGCCGAAGACGATCGACAACGATCTCTGGGGCACCGACATGACGTTCGGTTTCCAGTCCGCGGTCGATATTGCGACCCGCGCGATCGATGAAATTCACACGACTGCTTCGAGTCATGGCCGCGTATTTATCGTCGAAATCATGGGCCACAAAACCGGATGGCTGCCGCTCAACGCCGGACTGGCCGGCGGCGCCGATATCATTCTGCTTCCGGAAATCCCCTACGATCTGAACGTCGTTCTCGATGTCGTTAAGAAAAAGAAAACGAATAACCACGGCCGCTTCATGATTCTCGCCGTTGCCGAAGGCGCGATTTCGATCGAAGACAAGAAGCTGTCCAAGAAGGAATACCAGAAGCGCCTGCAAAGCTACACGTTCCCGTCCGTTTCCTACAAACTGGCCGCAGAAATTGAAGAAGCCACCGGCAAGGAAGTCCGCGTAACCATTCCAGGTCATACCCAGCGCGGCGGCATGCCGGACGCCTACGACCGCGTTTTCGCCAGCCGTCTGGGCGCTGAGGGCGGACGCATGGCCTGCCAGGGTGAATACGGCTTCATGGTCGCCTATCGCAACCGCGAAATCGTCAAAGTGCCGCTTGCCGAAATCGCCGGCAAGCTCAAGCTCGTCGATCCCGATTCCAGCATCATTCAGGAAGCCAGAATGCTTGGCATTTCGTTTGGCGATAAATAGCGGCGTGTTCTCTTTCAGTCAAGCCGTACGCTATATTCCCCTGTCCCGGCTAAACTGAAGGTATACGAAGAAACAGGAGAGGTGTTGATCCTCCAGGAGGTACCCCTATGTCAAAATTCAACGAAGTTAAAAACGAAGCGCTCAATCTGCGCAGCGATGCCCGCAAAGCACTGCTCATCGATCTTCTGCGCGCGGAAGAAAATCATGTAGCCAATTCCATGATTCCTCTGGAAGCCGATCATCGCGCTGCCATGAAAAAAGAAGAAGACGACCGTCTGTTCGGTATCGCCATGGCTTCTGCCGCCGTTGCCGCTCTGACCGGCGCCGCAGTGATCCTTGCTGTGAAGGGCAAACGCAAACTGGAAGAAGAAGCCAGAAAAGCGAAACTCCAGCTTGAGCAGGAGAAAAAGGACATGATCCGCAAGCTTGCGCAGGTCAAGGGCCGTCACTAAGCGCTGACCGGATTATCCTGAACATATCCTTCTGAACGTTCTATAAACCCGATTCTAAAATCGATTCAACACACAAAGGCTGCCTTACGACGAAGAGGTTTCTTCGAAGGAAGGCAGCCTTTTGCATGCATTTCTTAAGTTTAAACATCGGGCTTTGCATCATCCGGTTCGAGATTCTCGATCCGGATTTCCCCGACTGGTTTTCCGGCGCTTCTTATTCTTCGCCTGCAGGATCTGTCGTTCGCATCCACACCACATGACGGGTGTGATAGCTGCCGTCTTCCTGTTCATCGAGAACCTGGCGGGAATACTGGTTTCGATCAAAATCCGGAAAATACGTGTCGGCTTCAAAGTCCGCATCGATTTCCGTCAGGATCAGGCGCGAACAGTACGGCAGAAAGGCGCGATAAATCGAAGCCCCGCCAATCACAAAAGCGTCAGGCTGTTCAAATACCGTACCGTGATCCAGTGCTATGGATTCGGGTGCATGTACATTCTGCTTTTTATACGCGTCCAGCCACTTCAGGCAGTCTTCGACTGTGGAAAAGGTCAGCACGCCTTCGCGATTGATTTCATGGGACGTGAGCACAAGATGAAGACGGCCGGGAAGCAGTCCAGGCAGCGACTTCCACGTGTTGCAGCCCATGATGACCGGGCGCTTCATTGTCACCTTACGGAAAAACTTCAGATCCTGTTTAAGGCCGCGCTTCCAGGGCATATCGCCCTTCCAGCCGATTTCGCCGTTTCTGCCCACTGCGGCGATGGCGTCAAGGCGGATCACTGGGTAATGGGCATCCGCAGTTTTCCCATGTGATGATACCCTTCCAGATGCACGTCCTTCAGTTCTTTCGAACTGTCAAAGTCGTAAAAGTTTTTCACTTCCGGGTTGAGCCAGAGCTTCGGTGCCGGCAGCGGCTCATTCGTGTGCCAGCGCTGCAGAAGTTCCTGCATCTGCTCCAGCTGATTGACGTAAATGTGCGCGTCCTTAATCGACCAGTCCAGGCGTCCGACTTTCAGTCCGCACACCTGAGCCATCATGCACATCAGTACCGCATACTGCGTAACGTTAAACGGCAGACCCAGACCGACGTCGCACGAGCGCTGATGGACGAGTACATTAAGCGTTCCATCGGTAATGTCCCATTCGCTGCTCCAGACGCAGCTGGGCAGAACCGCCGTATCGAGTTCCGCATCCTGCCATAAAGACATGACCCGGCGCCGGTCTTCCGGATGGTTTTTAAGCGAATCGATCAGCTTGTCGATCAGATGGTACTTGCGAACGATGTAGCCGTACGCCGTACCGATCGTATGCGCCATGGACGGATCGAAATGCTTGAGCACCCGGCCGGTATTTACTTCCAGCCAGTCGCCGTTTTCATCGATTTCCCATTCGTCCCAGATGTGCACATTGCGCTCCTGAAGCCAGCGCACATCGTTGCTCTGCGCCTGATAAATCCATAACATTTCCAGAACCGCCTGCCGTAAAAACAGCTGCTTGACGGTCAGGATCGGAAATTCTTCGCCGACATTCAGCGTGAAGTGGGCAAACGGAATTTTTTTCGTATCCACGCCTGTACGGTTGGAAACGATCGTTCCTTCGCTGAGAATCGTCTCGCAAAGGCCGCAGTAAATTTCATCCCATTTAGACATTCCCTTTCCCCTTTCTCTGCTGGTTTTCTTCTTTGCCGCCTGCAGCGGCAGTTTCCCTCCCCTGCGCAGGCGTATCGGCTTCTGGATTTGCCGGCATTTCTGGGGCGCGCAATGAAGTGTACGTCGATGCCGGGAGCACTTCGAGGCGGCCGGTCTGTTCTGGAAGAACGTCCTGTTCCAGATAGCGGGCAATGCCGTGTTCATCGTTGGTCCAGGGCAGAACCACATCCGCGATCGCCTTGACCGGCGGCGTGGCATTGCCCATCGCGATGCCGACTCCGGCTTTCTGAAGCATTTCAATATCGTTGCTTTCATCGCCAAAAGCGATGACGTTTTCTTCGTTCAGACCATAATGTTCGCAAATGCGGTCCAGGCCGAATCCCTTATTGATTTTCGGATCGACGTATTCGTAAAGAACGTCCGCGGTGGGAAAGCTCACTACCCCTTCAAACGGATGCGCTGCTGCGATTTCCTTAATGCGCGGCTGATCTTCGGCGCGGCTGCGAATGACCAGCTTGTCCACATCGTGATGTTCCAGAAACTCCTTGAGATCGACAATAATTTCCTCTTCGCCAAACTGCTCGGCAATGGCGAGCGTTTCCGGTGTGGAAAATTCCACATAGCGGCGGTTGCCGATCATCGGTTCAAAATGAATGCCGGGGATTTCCCGGAAAATTTCACAGATCTGCCAGACCAGTTTGCCGTCGAGATGCGCGAAGGTCTGTTTTTCTTTTGTGCGCATGTCGTAAATGGCACCGCCGTTCATGCCGACTAAAAAACTGATCGAATTTTCAATGCCCCACTGGCGGCTGAGAATGACGCCGCTTTCGACCGGGCGTCCGGAAATAATCCCAAACAGGATTCCGTATTCTTTCAGGCGGTTTACGGCCTGACGGGTTTTCTCATCGAGCTTCTTTTGCGAATTGAGCAGCGTGCCGTCGACATCGACCGCAATCAGCGTTACGGGTTTCATAAGCCTCCTCCTTTTTCAGGCGCTTTGCCGCCTGATCTGTCGCTGGGCTTTTCGCAGAATATGCCTTTTCGAAAAGCCGTTTTGTTTTTCGGATTTATAAAGCTTAACCGGCGAGAGCGGCTTTTTCTTCCAGACGCTTTGCGGAAAGGTCAAGCAGTGTCTGGATCTGTTCTCTTGTCATTTCGTCTTCGACCAGCTGTTCATTGACCATACGGTCCAGCTGTTCACGCCAGAATCCCTGTTCCAGCACGATACGGCACGAAACTGGGAAGTTCAGATCAGGAATGAAGCCGAGAAAGGACATCCAGAAATCGAGATTGGTAATCCGGCTCGAACGATCAACGCTTCGTCCCTCGACGAGCGCCTCGTAAACGGCGGGCGTGATCGTCTGCGTTTTGAGAGCGGATAAAGGGGCGCCGGTCGTATCCATGGGATCTTCCTTTGCGCTGACCCGGAAAATGTCCACTTTGTCGGCGTCCCGCAAAATCTGATCGAGAACGCGCTGAAAGCCGGTATCCATATCGGGAATGGAAAGCTTGTTATGAACGGAAACGGCCTGAATGACCATTTCTTTTTCCTGATTGGACAGCTCGTTTAAGAAATCTTCCTGTGCGAGAATTTCAGCGCCTAAAGCGGCATGATCGACGCTTTTCGCATCCATGAACGTATGAAAGCGGCGCACCTGTTCAAAGCGGCCGATGTCATGAAACAGCGCTCCCAGATGGGCGAGCTTCTTTTCTTCTTCACTCAGGTTCAGATTTTCGGCAATCTGATCCGCGGCTGAAACGACTTTCCACGTATGGATGATTTTCAGACGAATCTGTGAATCCTCCGGATTGTAGTTCTGCACGTACTCAGTAAAACGCTCTTCTTCACGCATGGTTCTTCTTCCCTTCCTGACGGACGATCCGTCAAACCGATTTTGTTTCTTGCGCCGGTTTGCGCATGCCTATTTTATATCATGCAGCCAGAAATGGGCCGAATCAGCCAATCTGGGTCAGATTTGCATCGGTGTTCGTTTTTTCGTTTTGCCTGAAAAAAAACGCCCTGTTTCATACAGAGCGATCGTCTGGTTTCCTGTTTAGGGCTGCTGTTCGGGCCACGCTGCCCTGTCGGATCTTCTTTCCTTTCCAGGCTCAGGACTTCTGGCCGGTCTGCGCCGGCACCCTTTCCAGAGCCGCAAACAAAGGCGCCGGATCCAGACCAAAGTCGTGACAGCCCGCTTCGCAGATTTGTACGTACTCTTCTTCTGGCCTGCCATCCGCAAAGCCCAGGGGAATGGCGTAAAGAAACACAGGAAGAGATTCGCGATGTCCGTCAAAAAAACTGACGGGCAAATCCAGCGTGAACTTTTTGTACAGCGCGGGATATTCCTCGTATTCATCAAGCGCGGCTTCGTCCTGAGCGTCCACCTGCCAGATGCCCGCATCCGCAAAAGCCCCCTTCTTTGGGACGATCGAGAGATAAAACTCTCCCTTGTCTCCTTTAAAGACGAGCTTCCAGTCTGCAAGACGGGCGGTTCCGATCGGGATCGCGTTCGGGCATCGTTCTTTCATCTGTTCGAGATGGAGGTTGCTTCCATAAGCTGCATAGTAT
>NZ_JBKXLD010000035.1:0-21039 GCF_047010065.1 Allobaculum sp. | reverse complement strand
GCCATATTCATGCCCATAAAGCCGTTTACGGCTCCATTGGCATTGGCTGCAGCGTTTTGCATCGCATTGTTCTGCGCATTGACCATGGAACCGAACGCCATCTGGGAGTTGGAGAGCGTGCGCGCATTTTCCAGCTGCATGACGCGTTCCAGATCTGCTGGGGCAACTTCCGGGTTCAGAGCGACTTTCACGAGTTCAATGCCGCGTTTGTCGAGCCATTCCTTACCGAGCGCTTCGTTGAGCGCGTTGGCAAGATCGGTATCGTGAACGTAAATATCCTGATAGCCATTTACGCAGGCAGGCGCAATGCGGGTCAGCGCACCGGAAATTTTCGGCATCATTTCCACGCGCAGCTGTTCAGTAATTTCTTCCTTACGGTATTTTTTCGACGGATCCATCAGCAGATTTTCATAGAACGCTGCCGGGTTGGAAATCCGGAATGTATAGTAGCCATGAACGCCTAAAAGAAGACGTGTACCGAGATATGTATCGATAAAGGGTACTTTGCCGACACCAACCGGGTTTTCGGTGATTTCCTTCAGGTTGATATACACCAGCTGCATGCGGTTTGGAGACTGGCCGCCGTACTGGAAACGGCTCTTCACCAGATTCCAGACATTTTTCCATTCGCGGGTTCCGCCGTTTAATAAGGACGGCTCACGGGACGTATCGTAAATATACTGACCGGTCATTTTTTCATCGTCCGCAATGACGAAATCATGAACCTGACCATTTTCAATGAGCAGTGCGGCCTGGTTGATTCCAACGTTAAAGACGGAGCCGTCAGTTAAGACGTTTGGCGTGCCTTTTTTTCCTTTTGCCGTTGCGGGAACGGCCAGGACATCGTTGTTTAATCCTTCCGCAAATAATACTTCTTTGGGCTGATCCGCATACGCTGAAGCGGCTGCGTCAATTCCCCATCTGAGAATTCCCATTCTGTTTCCTCCATAAGGAATCCGGTTCACGTTCAGTCCAGTTCAGACGAAAGGAACACAGGATTTTCGATATTTGTACTATAGCACGGATCAACATTTCAAAAGACGGCTGTAAAGAAGCTTAATAGAGGATTCAGGATTCGTTAAGAAACAAAACCAGAAGACAAAAGCATCCGTATCTGTGGATTCTTATTTCTTCCGGTTTTACTGCTGCATATGCATCAGGAGCGCAGACTTTCCGTCTGTTCAAAGGACGGCAGCTGCCTCTGCAGCGTCTGGGCAATCTTTTTTCTTCGGGCCGCCTTGCGTTTTCGTTTGGCCCGGTTTGCGCCAAGAACGGCTTCCATCTTCTCTTCCATCTTGCGGCGGACCAGACGAACCATCCGCTTAGCATTGCGGTCGCTTTCGTATTCTTCTACGGCCTGCTGCCATTCGTCCAGATCCTCCTGTATGAAGACCAAAGGCGGATAGCCGTTTTGCATCAGATCGTAGCAGAGAAGCAGCTGCGCAACACTTTTGTCGGCATTTTCAAAGGGATGAATCGCCAGAAACTCGAGATAAAAGCGCGTAGCCCGTTCAATAGGATGCATTTCCTTTTTCCAGCGCGAGTTCAGATTGAGCAGTTCACTGAGTTTGGGTTCGATCAGATCGAGGGATATGGAACGATCGGCACCCGCACAGATGCGGACATGCACTTTCCGATACTTTCCGCGCGAAAAGGAATGATTGAGATCGGCCAGCGAATGGACCGCGCGAATCATGTTCTGGCTGAGCGTTTTCTTTTCCTTCAGACAGCTGAACAAATAAATCCAGGCATCGTGAACGCCTCGAACGTCGAGATGTTCGGCAAGGGAAAAACCTGGTTCGACCTGACCGTCGACCATATGCGAAGCCTGTTCAAAACTGAGATCCGCTCCCTGCTGGGCGCAGATGGAACTGGCAAATTCACAAATAAAGTTTTTCCTGCCGACCGCCTGGGTCAGAGGATCTTCCTGCGGAAGTTCCTTAACCAGCTTCTTGAGCAGATCGAGCCGGGTAAAGTCGTTGTATTTACGCTCTTTAGCCGCTTTATTGCGGCTTACCCTCTCATCTTTAGGCTTTTCTGCGTTTTCCGGAATCAGATAGCGCCTTCCCTGCTGCAGCATTCCGCGGATTCGGCCATTGGAACAGAGATAGCGCACGCGGCGATCGGAGATGTCCCATTTTCTTGATGCCTGCTGTACCGTCATATATTTCATCGGCATCAGCCCTTCCTAATCGGCAATACCATTATACTTTTCGGATGATAAAACCAAACGATGCCTGCCCAATGATCGATGTCAGAATTTACGCTTGAAATCGAATTTCACAATCGATCTCTGAAAATCCAGATGTCTGTATTTTGCCGGATCAGCAAAGCGGGCTCGATAATCCGCCTCACTCTGGCGCAGAGAGAACGGTTTTGGACAGGGAGATTCTTCCTTAAAAAAATCCGTCCCCTTTGGGCAAGAGATATGGAGAACGAGAAGAAGTTTGTTATCGTGGGCAGGCGTACTTCTGGACACGCATTGCATTTTGATTGCGTTTCCGTCATAATCCTGAAAACATTTACAGTTTCTGGAAAGACGCGGGATTGTCGTTTTCAAGTGTGATAAACTTTCAAATATTGTGAACAGCCTGTCAAAATCTTCGGACATTTGTCCCTTTGCACAGCCTGTTCCTTTTCATTAGGACAGGAGAAAAATTATGAAAAAAACCAACCTGCTTTTATCGGCTCTGGTCGCCGGTTCCCTGCTTGCCGGCTGCTCCGGCAATTCGAATGCTGGTGAGAGCGCAAAAGCTTCCAGCCAGAGCGGAAGCGACGCTTCGGCGAAAACGTTTACGGTAGGCTTCGACGCCGAATTCCCGCCATACGGCTATAAAGACGAGAACGGCGAATACACCGGATTTGATCTGGAACTGGCCGAAGCGGTCGCTGAAATGGAAGGCTGGACGCTCGTAAAACAGCCGATTGACTGGGATTCCAAGGATATGGAACTTTCCAACGGCACGATCGACTGCATCTGGAACGGCTTCACCATGGACGGACGTGAAGACGATTACACCTTCAGCGATCCGTATATTGATAACTCGCAAGTATTCGTCGTACCGGCAGACTCCGATATTCAAAGCGCGGCCGATCTGGCCGGCAAAAACGTCGGCGTACAGAAAGACTCTTCCGCGCTTGCGGCTTTGGAAAGCGAAGATAACGCCGATCTGGCAAGTTCCTTCGCCAACCTGACGCAGTACGGCGACTACAACACCGCCTTCATGGATCTTGAAGCCGGAGGAATTGACGCGGTTGCCCTCGATGTCGGCGTCGCGGATTACCAGATCGCCAACCGTGGAGACGGTGCATTCCGCAAGCTGGATGAGCCGCTGGCTTCCGAAGTGTACGCCATCGGCTTCCTGAAAGGAAATACCGATCTGCGTGACACAGTACAGGCCGATGTCTACACGCTGTATGACGAAGGCAAGGTTCAGGAAATTGCCGAGAAATACGGTCTGACGGACTTCCTTGTCATTGAGGATTATAAGAAATAAGGCTTTGCGATGGACTGGTATACATTTCTGGAAATCGGCAAAAGCCTTCTGGTCACCATTGAAATCTTCGCGCTGACCCTGATCTTTTCCTTGCCGCTTGGCATGATTGTGGCTTTTGGCCGAATGTCCAAAAACAAAATTATAAGTACAATTACCCGCATCTACATTTCCATTATGCGCGGCACCCCGCTGATGCTGCAGCTGATCGTCGTGTATTTTGGCCCGTACTATCTGTTCCGTATGAAAGTCGGCGCGGACTATCGCTTTATTGCCGTCATTATCGCGTTCTCGATCAATTACGCTGCCTACTTTGCGGAAATTTATCGAAGCGGTCTGCAGGCCCTTCCCAAAGGCCAGGAAGAAGCCGCGAAAGTCCTTGGCTATTCGAGAACCCAGACGTTCTTTCATATCCTGCTGCCGCAGCTGATCAAGCAGGTCATGCCGGCGATTACCAACGAAATCATCACGCTCGTTAAGGATACGTCTCTGGCCTTCGTCATTGCGGTAGCGGAAATGTTTACAATGGCCAAACAGCTTGCCGCAGCGCAGGCGACGATTATGCCGCTGATGATTGCCGGTCTGTACTACTACGTGTTCAACCTGATCGTCAGCTTTGTCTGTGAGCGGATTGAAAAGCATTACGCCTATTACCGGGTATAGAAAGGAGCGCTTTTATGAATTCGAATGAAAACGCCTCGATGCCCGTACTGAAAATTTCGCATCTTTCCAAATCGTTTGGCGAAAACGAAGTGCTCAAGGACGTTTCGCTTCAGGTCATGCCCGGCGAAATCGTCTCGATTATCGGACCGTCCGGATCCGGCAAATCCACCCTGCTTCGCTGCTCCACGCTGTTAGAGACGATGGACCACGGTTCCCTTTATTACGGCAGCGATCCCGTCTGCAAAGCTCAGGGCACAGAAAACGGACCTTCCCAGTATGTCGATAAAAAGACGCTGGCAAGGCTCCACCGGTATTTCGGACTCCTCTTTCAGAACTTCAATCTGTTCCCGCATTACACCGTCTTAAAGAACATTACGGATCCCCAGACGCGCGTGCTCAAGACGCCAAAAGACCAGGCGAAACAGACGGCTCTGGATCTGCTGGCGCAGTTTGGTCTGGCCGATAAAGCCGATGCCTATCCCTGCCAGCTTTCCGGCGGGCAGCAGCAGCGCGTAGGCGTTGCCCGTGCTCTGGCGATGAAGCCGGAAATTCTCTTTCTGGATGAACCGACTTCCGCACTGGACCCGGAGCTGACTGGCGAAGTGCTGAAAGTTTTAAAACAGCTGGCCAGCGAACACATCACAATGGTCATTGTCACCCACGAACTTGGCTTTGCCAGAGAAGTTTCCGATCGCATCATTTTTCTGGAACACGGCGTGATTCTCGAAGAAGGAACGCCCGAAGAGCTGTTCTCTTCATCCAAAACCCGCATACAGGAATTTATCGGCAAGCTTTCTTCTTAAGCGGCAAGCCGGCTGTATTCCCTGGATAAAGTAAAAAAGCGCGATCTGCGTTGAAGGCATTTCCTTCTTGTGCAGATCCGCTTTTTCTTCGCATAAAATCTAAATCTGGTCAGGCTGTTTAGAAAATTTCATCTTCCTCTGGCGCAGGCATCGTTTTTGCCAGCGATGGATATTCCTCGCGAAGCTCGCGCATGGTAAACAGTCTGCATCCATGCAAAAGCGATCTAGGAATATGGCAATAGCCGCCGGGATTGCGACCGAGATAATTCTGGTGTTCCTCTTCTGCCGGGCAGAAGTTATTGAGCGGTTCTACCTCAATCTGAATGGGTTTGGAATAATGCCTCTGCAAGTCTTCCAGCATGCCCTTCGCGATTGCCGCTTCCTTTGGATCGTTCGTATAAATGCCGGTACGGTAGTTGATGCCGATATCGTTTCCCTGCCGGTTCAGACTGACCGGATCGACAATGGAAAAATAGGAAGCCAGAATCTGAGGCAGCTCAATACAGTCCGGGTATTCAATGCGAATGCCTTCGGTATGTCCGCTTCCCTCGCAGACATCCCGGTAGATTGGATGTTCTCCAGGACCGTTTACATACCCGACTTGCGTGTGCAGCGGGCGAAACTGGCGAAAGAAGGCTTCTACGCCCCAGAAACAGCCTCCGGCCAAAACGATAGAATGCATGATAAATATTCCTCTTTTCCAGCAGGCGATCTAAATACCGAAATCTTTTTGCCTCGATACGTAAACGGATCGGGGCAGATACGTTCGTATCTAACGGTCAAAAATTTCTTTCCAAATCGCCTTCTGATGGTGTTCTATGATGTTTTTCCACTTCTTATTATACTAGTTGGTTGATATTATCATCCTTTAACACTTTTTCACCGATGGGTCGCCCATTCAAAGAAAATTTACATTTACCATACAGGCTTGCGCAGACAAAGAAAAACCGGGATTAGTCCTCCCGGTTGTTGCAGCGATTTTTCAGTGTCTGACTGGGTTTGAATTTAGGAAGTTTGGTCGCTGGGATTTCCATACGTTCCTTCGTAACTGGGTTGATGCCCATTCGTTTCTTGCGATCAAAAATAACGAATTTTCCAAAGCCGGTAATTTCAACGGTTCCTTCGGAAATCAGAGCCTCCGACATTTCTTCAAAAAGCAGGTTCACGATCTCCGCAGAGTCTTTTTTCTTCAGGTTGAATGCAGAAGAAAGGCTGTCTGTAAGAGAATCCTTGTTTACGTACTTAGGCATGAATTAAAACTCCTTCTTTAAATCTCTAAGCATAAGATCACAGGCACAGTTTTTCGGTTCCTTGCCTTCGAAAAGGATCTGGTAGACCTCTTCGCAGATCGGCATGTCAATTCCGGTTTCTGCGGCGATATCATGAACGACTTTTGCAGTACGAATGCCTTCGGTCGTTTTCTTGTTCGTCTGAAGAAAATGTGTGACGTCATTTTCTTTGCCGATCTGAAGACCGGCCTGGAAGTTGCGGGAATTGATAGAGGAACAGGTAACGATCAGATCGCCGATGCCGGTCAGACCAACAAACGTTTCTGGACGGCCGCCAAAGCGCGTGCCAAAGCGGATCATTTCCTGCAGGCCGCGGGTAATGAGCGCTGCACGGGTATTGTCCTTGTACCCGAGACCGGCAATGATGCCCGAGGCGATCGCCATGACGTTTTTAACGGCGGCGCCAAGTTCGCTGCCGATTTCATCGTCGCCAGTATAAATACGCAGATACTGGTTGGAAAACAGCAGCTGAACGGCTTTCGCGTCGTCTTCCTTCAGGCTGACCGCATCAATGCTGGTCAGCTGACGCTCAATGACTTCTTCCGCGTGGGAAGGTCCAATCAGAGAAACGACCGAGGAAAGACGGTCCGCCGGCATGACGCGCCGGATGACCTGGCTCATGCGCTCATCGCTTCCCGGGTTGAAGCCCTTGGAAACATTGACCGCAATGACGGGTTTCGTTACATGCTCTGCGGCTTTTGAAGCAACCGATTCAATGGCTGCAGTCGGTACCGCAAAGAGGACGACGTCCGCGTCGTTTAAAACGTTCCAGTCCTTTGTGGCGTGAAGGGCCGGATTGAGATCGACGTCCCTGAAGTATTTCGAGTTTTTATGGTTTTGGTTAATGTCCTGAATTTCGGCATCGTCGACGCCGATCAGTTCGACAGGCTGATGGTTGTCACAGAGAACCTGAGCCAGCGCTGTGCCCCAGCTTCCGCTGCCAATCACAACAGTTTTCATTTTTATCTCTTCCTTGCGTGAATTCGAATCGGGGTTCCGATAAATCCGAAAGCCTCACGGAGCTTGTTTTCCAGGTATCTCTTGTACGAGAAATGGAACAGTTCCGGTTCGTTGACGAATATCAGAATCGTCGGAGGCGATACAGAAACCTGCGAAGCGTAGTAAATCCGCAGCTGCTTGCCGTTATGCGGTTTTGGCGGGTTCATCATCTGGGCGTCCATAATAACGTCGTTCAGTACGTTAGTCGGAACGCGCATCGTGCAGGCATCATGGACCTGATCGATCAGCGGGAGCAGCGTATTGACGCGGGCTCCGGTTTTCGCGGAGACAAACGCAATCGGCGCGTAGGAAAGATACTTGAACTCTTCGCGGATCTTTTTCGAGATTTCGTTCATCGTTCTTTCGTCTTTTTCTACGGTATCCCACTTGTTGTAGACGATGATGACGCCTTTTCCTTCATCATGGGCCAGTCCGGCGACGTGCTTATCCTGATCGCGGATTCCTTTTTCTCCGTCAATCAGAAACAGGACGACATCGGCGCGCTCAATCGCGGAAACGGCACGGAGAACGGAATACTTCTCGATGTTCTCCCAGACTTTTCCGCGCTTGCGCATGCCTGCGGTGTCGATAATGACATAGTCGCGGCCCTCGTAGCGAAACGGCGTATCGACGGCATCGCGCGTTGTGCCTTCCACATTGGAGACGATGGCGCGGTCTTCTTTGAGAATCGCGTTGACGAGCGAGCTTTTGCCGACGTTTGGACGGCCGATGACACAGAAGGTCGTCATGCCGTCGTAGACTTTCAGTTTTTTATCCGGCAGGTATTTTACAATTTCATCGAGGACTTCGGCAACTCCGGTTCCATGTTCAGCGGACATGGGAATCGGATCGGAAAGACCGAGCGTATAGAAATCGTAAATCGACATGCGCAGGTTTTCATTATCGGCTTTATTTACCGCTAAAACAACCGGTTTCTTCGATTTCTGCAGCTTGCGGGCAATGGCGATATCGTCATCGGTAACGCCTTCGATGGCGTTGACCAGAAACAGAATGACATCTGCTTCTTCAATCGCGATATCGACCTGCATGCCGATCTCATCCGCAAACGCCTGATCTTCCAGCTGGATCCCGCCGGTATCAATTAAATAAAACGGCTGTGTCAGCCACTCCGCCTGTCCATAAATGCGGTCACGGGTAACGCCCGGCGTATCATCGACAATCGACTTGCGCTCGCCGATGATGCGGTTGAAGACGGTAGACTTGCCGACGTTTGGCCGGCCGACTACAGCCACTGTACCTTTCATCATAAAAAACACTTCTTTCTGTCTGCCTGGCAGACTTTATGCATTCATTATGCGTGAGCCTCTGCTTTTTGCGCAGAGAGTGCCTGATTAATCCATTCGCAGACAACGTCTACGGTTTCCTGGAAATTCAGGCTGCTGGAATCAAGAACACGCGCGTCTTTGGAAACGCGAAGCGGGGCTTCCTTGCGGTTTTTATCGCGCGCGTCGCGCTCGATGATGGCCGCCAGCACCTCTTCGTACGGCTCTTCAATTCCCTTTTCTTCATTTTGAAGCATACGCCGCTTTGCACGGGCTTCCGGCGCAGCGTCCAGATAGATTTTGACGTCCGCATCGGGCAGCACGACATCGCAGATGTCGCGTCCGTCCAGAATATAGCCTTTGGAACGGGCGATTTCCTGCTGCAGGGCCACCAGCCGTATTCGAACTTCCGGCAGTGCGGAATAAATCGATGCCAGACGGCTGACTTCGGGCGTACGTATGATCTGGGAGACATTTTCACCGTTGACGGAAATGCTCTGATCGGCCGGATTCACTTTCAGATCGATGGAACTAAGCGCGTCTTCGAGTTCTTTCGAGCTTTTCGGCTCCATCTGCATCGCGTGCAGCTTCCAGGCCAGAGCCCGGTACATGGCTCCGGTATCGAGATGGATCAGATCATAGATCCGGGCGATTTCATCGGCAACAGAGGATTTGCCGGCTCCGCTTGGCCCATCGAGGGCCACATTGAATTTTTGCATCAGCTATTCAATCCAGAACGCTTTTTACGTCTGGATCTCCTCCTTTAAAATCTAGAAAATACCGAGTTTGGACATCCAGAAAATCGTAAGAATAATCAGAATGACGAGAAGGATGACACAGACGATCATGAAAATGGCTGCGCCTTTGGAAACAGGCTGATCTTCCTGATCGTAAACGGAAGCGCGAGGACGGGAATATTCTTCACTTTCGTCTTCTTCATCCTGCGTATGCAGTTCCGGCTTTTTTGCTCTGGCTTTGCGGGCGTGTTTTTTGCGGTGTGTCGGACGCTTTTCTTCGACTTCGTCTTCTGCATCGAGATCGTCATAGTCTTCATCAAAGAGGCGATCCTGATCGTCGTAGGAAAATTCGGAGCGTTTAGCAGGGGCGGCGATAATGACATCCTCTTCGACGAGAGCGTCGTCATCAAAGGCGCCAGGCACCTCTTCTTCCTCATCGATTTCGACATATTCGTCTTCATCGTCTCTGGATTTTCTGCGGGACTTAAAGAACGGTTTTCTTTTGCGCCGGCTTTTAGGCTTCTCTTCGTATTCTTCTTCGAATGCTTCTGTCGTTTCCTCCTCTGGTTCGGATTCGGGTTTTGCGAAGAAGTCATCGCGGGCAGAATGCTTTTTTGAAGCGGACTCGAGTACGCTTAAATCCACTTCAATTTCGCGCTCTACTGGCTCTTGATCTTCCTTGGCGGCTGCTTTTTGGGCCGCTTCTTCTTTCTGGCTCTTGCTTCTGGCAGCCAGATCCATGAGATCGGAGCTGTAGAGATTGAGCGTCGTGGAACCTGGAGCGGCGGTTTCCATCTCTTCAAGATGACGGTTTCGCTTATCCGCTTCGGGGTTTCGGTCGCTGTTAATGGTATGCAGAATCTGCATTTGTGTATCGTCACTGACAAGATCGCCGTTGGAGAGGTTGTACTGTTTTACTTCTCCAAGCAGATCTTCAAGAACAGGGTTTGTCGATTGTGCACGACTGTTTACCGGAGCCGCTTTGGCACGGCTTTCGCTTTTGACATCCGGTGCGGCCAGGCGAACGGTCTTTTCATTTTTTTGCGCACTTGGCGCGGAAGTTTTCGCTTCGCCATTCTGGTCGCTGATCGTCTGACGCAGATCCTGGTAACGGTCTTTACGGGACAGTCTGGTCATTCATTTCCTCCTTAAGCACGGTTTTCATTATAACAAATTCATAGCAAAATAATTAAAACAAGCCTTTAAATAAAGGCAAAAAACCAAAAAGAAAAGCCGCGGTATGCGGCTTGGAAGAAGACTAGTTTTTCGCGCGTCCGGAATATTTTCCGTCTGCAGTCGAAACAACGATCATTTCGCCTTCGTTGATGAACAGAGGAACTTTCAGCTCAAGGCCGGTTTCCAGTTTTGCATTTTTCTGCGCAGCACTGGTGGTATCGCCTTTTACAGCTGGTTCACATTCAACAACCTGGAGAGTTGCTTTGTCCGGAAGAGAAACACCGATGATTTCGCCTTCGTAGCTGGTTACGTTTACGTTATCGTTTGGCTTAACAAATTTGCGTTCCCATTCCAGGCGAACTGTCGGGATCTCAATCTGTTCGTAAGTTTCGTTATCCATGAAAACCATGGCATCGTCTGTATCGTACAGGTACTGCATTTCGCGCTTGTCGATCATGGCAGGCTCTACTTTTTCACCGCCGCCCCAGGAAAGCTCTACGTTGCTTCCTGTACGCAGGTTGCGGACTTTGGCTTTGACAACCATTGCAGAACGGGCTGTCTTATTCTGAAGGGTGTCCAGAACTACGAAGATATCATCTCCAACGCGAATTGTCTGTCCTGGTTTTAAATCGTTCGAACTGATCATGTCGGTTATGGCTCCTTTGTGATTGAATTTCGGTTTTATTTTAAAGAATTCCTGCCCCTTGTCAACTTTGCATCCTGCCTGCATGAATTTGATTGGCAAATATTTGAATTGCCGATAGACAAAGGCGATTCGTTTCTCCTGCGCTTTTTCGTCTCTTTCACAAGGCAGAAAACGGGTTTAATACCAAACCGGTTCATCCGTTCAGTAAAGCAAGACTGGATCAGTAAAAATCATGCACCCGTATTTGTGCTGCGACAAAAGATACAAAAGAATCGGGAAGAAAACGTGAAAACAGACAGAAGCGTCTGTCCGCAAAAAATCCGGACAGGCCTTCTGCCTGCAGTTTGAATCGTTTAAAGCAGAATCGGGAAAACTCAGGCGTCTTTGAGCAGCGCCTTGTCGATGGCTGCGGCGGCTTTCTTGCCGGCACCCATCGCGGAAATAACCGTAGCGGCACCCGTAACGGCATCCCCGCCGGCGTAAATGCCTTCGCGGGTCGTCATTTCGTTTTCGTCAACGATCAGACAGCCCTTGCGGTTGGTTTCCAGACCTTCGGTCGTCGAGCGGATCAGCGGGTTTGGCGAAGTACCGATCGCCATGATCATGCAGTCGGCATCGATCATGAAGCTGCTTCCTTCTTTGGCAATCGGGCGTCTTCTTCCGGAAGCGTCCGGTTCGCCGAGTTCCATTTCGATGCATTCCACCGCATTCACGCAGCCGTTTTCATCGCCGTGGACGGCAACCGGGTTGTTGAGCAGTTTGAAGATGATTCCCTCTTCCATGGCGTGTTCAACTTCTTCCTTACGGGCCGGCAGTTCTTCGAGCGAACGGCGGTAGACGATGTACACTTCGCTGCCAAGACGTCTTGCGCAGCGCGCCGCATCCATGGCGACGTTTCCGCCGCCGACAACGACCGTCTTTTTCGGATGCTGGATCGGGGTCGGCGAATCTTCACGGTACGCTTTCATTAAATTGAAGCGGGTCAGAAATTCATTGGCGGAGAATACGCCCTTGAGCTCTTCACCGGGCAGATTCATGAAGTTAGGCAGACCGGCGCCGGAGCCGACAAAGACGGCTTCATAGCCTTCGTTCATCAGCTCTTCGATCGTTTCGGAGCGGCCGACTACGAAGTTGGTCACAAATTCAACGCCGAGATCTTTCAGCTTGGAAATTTCGTGCTGAACGATGGCTTTGGGCAGACGGAATTCCGGAATCCCGTACATGAGTACGCCGCCCGGCGTATGCAGGGCTTCAAATACGGTAACTTCATAGCCCATGCCGGCCAGATCGCCGGCTGCGGAAAGTCCGGCTGGACCGGCACCGACCACTGCAACTTTATGACCGTTTGGCTGCGGTTTTTCCGGCTTGCCTTCGCCTTTTTCGCGCATATAGTCGGCAACAAAGCGCTCGAGGCGGCCGATGGCCACCGGTTCGCCTTTAATGCCGCGTACGCATTTGGATTCGCACTGCGACTCCTGCGGGCAGACACGGCCGCAGATGGCCGGCAGCGAGCTGGTCAGCGAAATGATGCGATAAGCGCCTTCAAAATCGCCTTCGGCAACTTTCGCGATAAAGTCCGGAATATGAATATTGACCGGGCAGCCGCCGATGCAGGGCTTGTGCTTGCAGTTGAGGCAGCGCTTGGCTTCTTCGATTGCCGTTTCCGGCGTATAGCCTAAAGCGACTTCTTCGACGTTGGTAATACGGATATCCGGTTCCTGAACGGGCATCGGATGCTTGTTCATCTGCATGTTCGGCATGTTCAGTCCCCCTCCTTCCTGTTCAGAAGCCGGCAGGCTTCTTCATAGTCGTGATGCTCTTTTTCCTTATAGGCACCATTGCGGCTCATCGCCGAATCAAAGTCGACTTTATGTCCGTCAAAATCTGGACCGTCGACGCAGGCAAAACGCATCTGGCCATCGACAACGAGGCGGCAGCCGCCGCACATGCCGGTACCGTCGATCATGATGGGGTTCATGGAGACAACGGTAGGAATGTCATATTCCTTGGTCAGAGCGCAGACAAATTTCATCATGATCAGCGGTCCGATCGCGATGACTTTATCGATTTTCTGTCCGTTTTCGATCAGCTCTTTCAGTTTGGCGGTAACCAGACCTTTTTCGCCAACCGAACCGTCGTCGCTCATCAGATAGTACGTATCCGAAACGGCTTTGAACTCATCTTCGAGAATGACAAGATCCTTATTGCGGAAGCCGACGATCGTTGTGACGTTTTTACCGGCATCGTGGAATGCCTTGGCCGTCGGCAGAGCGATTGCGCAGCCGACACCGCCGCCGATGATCACGACGTTTTCGCCTTCAATTTCCGAAGGACGGCCTAATGGACCGGCAAAGTCCGCGAGTTCATCGCCTTCTTCCAAAGCCATGAGCTTTCTTGTGGAGGCGCCGACCACCTGATAGATGATCGTTACCGTTCCCTTTTCGGGATCGGCGGCAGCGATGGTAAACGGAACGCGTTCACCGTCCTGGTCTGCACGAAGAATAATGAACTGACCGGCTTTCGCGTGCCGGGCAGCGTGAGGCGCATCGACCGTAATCTGAACGACGGTCGGATTGAGCACCTTCTTTTCCAGAATTTTGTACATAATCTTTTCCCTTCGCTAATGTGGTCTAATTATAAGCAAATTGTGTTTTCTCTTCTACACAGGCTCTTCAAAACGAAGCCGCGCAGGCTCTTTTTTCATGAAAATTCATGAAAACTTTTGATCCATCCAGACGGTTCGCGTACGCCCGTCGGATTTTCTCACACAAAAAAGATAAGCCTGTGCCCAGTCGGGCGCTTTACCAGATCCAATGCCGCATTTACCGCGTTCTTTCGCTGGACAAAGCCATCAAAAACAGAGTCTTTCGGTTGAAATGGCGAAAAGCCGCAGCAATCGAATCGGCAAAGTACCCGGAAACGACCTATACGTTCCCGTCAGATTTTCTGATCCAGATCGGCCAGTTCAAAATAGGTCGGAACAAATCCAGGGGGCATATCCATTTCGTAGTTGCGATCGCCCAGAAAATCGAGGAACGCCTGTTCGTCTTCCGGGCTGCCTGGATGAGCCAGACAGGTTTCGAAAAGATCAATGGTCCGCAAAGCTTTCTGCAGCGCGGTTTCCATCAGATCAAAGACCGATGCCGTGGTCGCTTCTCCGGATACCGGATGGCGCCATGGACTGTGCAGCAGATTGCATATGTCGACATTGTCTTCGTAATGGGCCGGAATGGAAAAGCCGGTCATCAGAAACTCCAGACGCGTCATTTTTTCCAGCGGGCGCAGCAGCTTTTTCTTAAGATCTTTCGGATCCCGGAAATGGTGTTCAATGCGCCGCCAGTCTTTCAGTACCTCCAGAAAGCTCGAAGGCGCAACGTGTTCGCCATAAATTTCGGCAATCGCCGGAACGTAAATCCGCGCCATGGCGCGTGCGGTCTGCGGCGATGTGGAAAAGCATTCCTTCGAAAAGTCATAGTCGGCAATCGTGAGATTTTTCCGGTATTTGAGCATGGCCGCGTCCAGCATCGATTCAAACTGATGGTGGCGCCAGGAACTGTCGCCTTTGCAGTTGCCTGTTTTCGAATAAATCAGCGGATGCATCGTGGAATCGAGCGCCCAGTGGCAAAGATGGCCGCACACGTAGACGATCAGATCGTCCTGAATGTCCTTGTTTTTTTCGTTTTCAATCGAATGCAGCGCGCTTAAGTAAAAGTCATTGACGTGCTCGTTATGAAAGAGTCTGCCGTATTTGCGGATATCGGAAGGCTTGAGAATATCGTAAAAAGGATCGCTGTGATGAAAAAACAGAAAATCCGGTCCCTGGCTTCCTGTCAGAAACATCTTTCGCTTCGCGTTACACAAAGGATTGTTCAAGCGTTCGAGCACATCGTCCGCAAACAGGGCATGCGTAATCAGATTTGGCATTCTTCTTCCTCCAGTTTCTGTTTCAGGCCATCGGCCAGTTTCTTTTCGGCCAGCGTATCGAGCGAGCAGTATTCGCTGATATCTCTGGCCAGCTGCAGCTGCTGCAATCCGCGTTCATTTTGTGCCTGGCGGTATACGTTGACCGCCTGTACGCCGTTGGATACGTCCAGATCGTGATAGCTGACATCCTGGGCAAAGAGCGGCAGCAGCGTTTTCAGAGAACTGTGCGAACGCTGAGCAAGATTATAAAAGCAGCCGCTTTCAAAGGGCAGCGCAAGATCGATCATCCGCTCGCAGACCGATTCCAGCTGTTCTCGATACTCTGGAAACTGCTCGGCCAGCTGACGCAGACGCAGCTTTTCCGCGCCTTCCATATTGAAGACAAGAATGCTTCCCGTCTTTGGCAGATCGCGCAGCAGCGATCGAATAAACGCTTCCCGGCAGTCTCCCGTTTCAAAAAAGGCAGTATGGCTTAGCTTTCCCTCTCTGGTCTCGACATGCAAAGAATACTGAAAGCACAGCACATCAAACGGCCGCATGCCGGCATAGGGGGAGAGAACGTACGTGTCCCATTCAAAATCCAGATAGGAAAGCGGAAACGTCAGTTTGGAAAACCATTCTTCCACCCCGCCCGCATCCAGAAAATAGCCTTTTGGATTTCTGGCCGCCATGATCTGCGCGTACTGAAAAGGACTGCCCTCGACCGCTTCACCCGGAACCTGATCGAGCGTAACAATGCCTTTTTCCATCATCTGGCCGGCAGCAGCGCAGGAAGAAAGAAGTGCGACGGAATCATTTGGCAGCGTTCTCTTCTGATAGCACTCTTCATAAAAGGGACAGTGGGCGCTCGAACAAAGTTTGGTTTTGCGTACGGCGATTTCATCGAGTGAAAGATCAAGCGCCTGATCCAGCGCTTCTGCCGCCAGATTGAGAAACTTGCCGAAAGGTTCTTTCTGTTCGAGATCTCGAACCATTTCAATGGCTGTCGGCTTGCGAAATCCCCCGCGCGGTTTGCGCAGATGATCGTAGACGGTAAAAATCTCGTCCGCTTTTAAATCTGGATCGCTGATCAGATCGCTGCGCAGACAGATGAAGCGAATGGACGACACATCGATTCCATTGGCCGCCAGAACGGCACAGTCCGCGTACAGCCGATGCAGCATCGTATCTTTTGGGTTTGTTCCATACACGGGATACCAGACGATCCAGAGCGGCTTACCCTGTTCGATGGAGCCTTCCCGATCAAATTCCAGAACTGGAATCGTCGTGCAAATGCCCCGGCTTTCAAAGCGAAGATTTCGCGCCTTGTCGTGATGTCGCAAAATATCAAAGGAACGCTCGCTTGAATCTCCCTTTTGTCCACAGGGGAGTGGATCGTTTTCAAAAAGCTCTTCCAGGCGGCGGCGAAATTCGTGACCGTCGGGCAGTGCAAAATCATCGACTGCCCCATTCTGATGCCGTATTAAAACTACCTTGCGCAGACAGTTCAGGGCGCCTGCCGCTTCATTGGTGTGAATCATTCGTCGTTTCTCGCTCATAGGCACCATCTCCTCATTTCCTCTTGCCTGATGCGGGTGGACTGGAATGAAAGCGAAGCATTCCGTCCTTGTCCAAACGTATGCGAACGGCGGGCGGTCTGGTCAGGCAAAAGGACCCTCTTCTGACTATCATACTCAAAAATAAATCAGGCGGATACACGTCCGCCTGATCGAGAAATAAACAGCAGTAAAAATTCAGCGGGAAAAGTTTGCTTAATCCCTGTAAAGATCCAGGATGGAAGCAAGCTTGTCCGTATATTCCTTAGCCAGCCATTTGGGGGCCAGCAAAATCACATCGTTTCCAAAACGGAACAGATTGCGTTCGATATGCGCCGGATCGTCGCAGAAGAAAGAATAGGTCACCCAGCCTTCGCGCTGTTCGCCGATTTTTGCAAAGCTCTGGCCCCAGCGAATTTCTTCAAAGAAGCGGCACTGTTCCTTGCGCACTTCAATCAGATAAATTTCCTTGTCGGCGCGTGTAAGGGCAGAAGTACCCAGATAATCCTTGAGCTTGAAATCTGCCTGCCGTTCGAATGTCGTATCGAGAAGTTCGAGCTTTAAAAGGCGCGCCGGCAAAATCCGAAACGTTCGGACAGCCTGACGATAATGGTCAAAGCCGACAAAGTACCAGTTGCCGTCCGAGCAGACGACATCGTACGGATCAACGACACGACGGATGGGATCCTTGCTTTCGCGGGAATGGTACAGAATCGAGATCTGCTGGCGACGGAACACCGCTTTGCGGATCCGGCTTAAATCGTCCTTTGCGGATTCAGAGAAATCGTTAATCCGGCTCGGGGTAAAGTAAATCGGCTTTTCCGGATCGCTGACCGGGTTGGACGCGATAATTTCATCAAGCAGTTCCGCACCCTTGGCCGCATACGGCTGATTGGGCGTGGACAGCAGACTGTCTCGGATCGTGGTCAGAATATCGATCGATTCATCGTTATATAAAGGCAGAGGCAGGACGGCTCCGCCTTCAAGCTCATAGCCGCCTCCGGCACCGCGTACCGTTTTAATGGTATAGCCGGCTTGTTCCAGTTCTTTTTTGTATTCACGAATGTTTCTTGGATTGGTCTCGAGAAGCTCTGCAAGTTCAGAGGTACAGACCGTCTGTCGGCTTTTCAAGATCATAAGCATTCGGATGCAGCGGGCAGTTCGGTTCATTCTGTTTCCTCCTCATTCTGTTTTTCCAAAGTTGCATCAGCCGCGCACCTTGGCGGCTGGCTTTGTCTGGCGTTCAGAATCTTGTGTTCTGAATTCCGTATTTTACACGTTTGATCGCAGGTGTCGACTCTATGGCTTTTTTCTGTGCATCTCATTTTGCTCAAATCCATGAAATGATCCTTAAAGAAGAACAGAACACTCAAAACGGTTTTCTTTTCAAACGTTCTTCTTTTTGCATATTCGTCAAAAAAGCGAAAGAAGAACGTCAGGTTTTCAGCGAAAATCCGTTTAAAAAAACGCCTGGATCCGACAGGTAAGCATACCGTCCGAAAAGCAGATTCGTAAACTTTTTCCAAAAAAGAAACTGCTTTTCACTTAATTTCAGTATATCGAACTCCTTAGGATTTCAACTAGTTTCCGAACGAATTTTCGCGTTCTTTTTACGCAAGTTAACAAATTTCTTCTTTTTAAAGTGCGTAAAAAGTAACATCTTCGTCAAGTTGTCCATAAATAACACGCATAAGCAAAAGATAGGACTAGACTTTGTGTATAATACGTGCACAAATAGTGACAACAAAAGCATTTACAGGATTCGCAGAATATATGGCTGTTTTAAGCGATTATGTAAGGGCTTGATGAGGTTTGGAAACCCGCTCATTTTTCTCTCATTTTGCTTTTTCGGGTTCCGCCAATTCTTCTGTTATTTTCAAGGCGTAAAATTGGCAGGTAATTATTTTTTTGCAGGAGGATCTGCCTATGAAATACATTTTCGTTACCGGGGGCGTCGTATCCGGGCTTGGCAAAGGCATCAGCGCTGCCTCGATCGGACGCCTTCTTAAAGCACGCGGCTTCAAGGTCACGGCGCAGAAACTGGATCCTTATATTAATGTGGACCCGGGCACGATGTCGCCGTTCCAGCATGGCGAAGTGTTCGTCACCGACGACGGCCTCGAAGCCGACCTCGATCTCGGGCATTATGAACGCTTTATCGATGAAAACCTTCACCAGTACTCCAATCTGACGACTGGAAAAGTGTACTGGAATGTGCTTAACAAAGAGCGCGAAGGCAAATACCTCGGACAGACGGTTCAGGTCATTCCGCACATTACCGACGAAATCAAAAACTTCGTCATGCAGGCGGGACGTTATGCGGATGCCGATGTCATCATTACCGAAATCGGCGGTACGATCGGCGACATTGAATCCCAGCCGTTTCTCGAATCGATTCGACAGGTCGCAGCCGAAGCCGGACGAAACAACTGTCTGTTCGTTCACGTCACCTACATTCCCTATATTTCGGGAAGCAAGGAATTCAAGTCCAAGCCGACCCAGCATTCTGTCAAGGAACTGATGAGCTTTGGCATTCACCCCGATCTCATCATTGCCCGTTGCGATGAATCGATTCCCTCTTCGGTTCTAGACAAGATTTCCCTTTTCTGCAACGTCGAACCCGAGTCGGTCTTCGAAAACCGCACGCTCGATTCTCTGTATGAAGTGCCATTGATGCTGGAAGAGCAGCATATTGCAGACGTCATCTGCAAAAAGCTCGGTCTCGAAAACCGAACGCCGGATCTGGAAAACTGGAAAGCCATGGTCGATTCCATTCACAAAGCCGATCAGGAAGTCACGATCGGTCTTGTCGGGAAATACGTCGCCCTGCATGACGCGTATCTTTCTGTTGCGGAAGCGCTCCATCACGGCGCCTTCAAAAACGGAGTCCGCCTGAACATCAAATGGATCGATTCCGAACATCTCGACAATTTTGACGAAGTTTTCTCGGATGTCGACGGCATTATCGTTCCCGGCGGCTTTGGCGGCCGCGGCATTGAAGGCATGATTGCTGCGGCGGGCTATGCCAGAGAGCATAAGATTCCTTACCTGGGCATTTGTCTGGGCATGCAGATCGCAGCCATTTCCTTTGCCCGGGACGTCCTCGGACTCGAGCAGGCGAATTCCTTTGAATTTGATGAAAACACGCCCGATGCGATTATCGATTTCATGGCCGATCAGTCCAATGACATTCGCAAAGGCGGAACGATGCGGCTTGGCGCCTATCCGTGCTACATCCATGACGGTACCCGCCTGCATGATCTGTATCAGGCGGACCGTACGAGCGAAAGACACCGTCATCGCTATGAATTCAACAATCTCTACCGCAGCCGCTTTGAAGAAAACAAAATGACGATCGCCGGAACGAGTCCGGACAATTCTCTGGTAGAAGCCATCGAGTATACCGATCATCCATTTTATATCGGCGTGCAGTACCATCCCGAATTCAAATCCCGCCCTACCCGCGTACATCCGCTCTTTGACGGACTGATTCAGGCCGCTGTGAAAAACGCCAGAATGAAATCCGAAGAGCAGGAACAGGAGTAGGAACAGGGGTAAGAGCAAGCGTAAGAATAATTGTAATTTCAGCCGTCTTTGTGACGGCTTTTTCTCTGTCTTCCAATAGGATCCAGAAAGCCCCTCCGTATGTCCGGTATTCGATGACGCTGTAAACGCATGTGATTTTCAGGCCAGTCCGCATCGTATACAGAATGTACCCGCAGGGTGAATCCAGACGGACGCCGCTTTTTGCCGTCACTGCCGGAACACTCGCATACCGTATGCAAAGTGAGGTTGATTTTCGCGAATTTCTTTGCATTTCCTGTTCAAAACGTTACTTTTCCGGTCACGGTTCTTGTTTTTTTCGCCGGATGAACATTATGGTGATAAAATTAAATTCATTTTTTACGAATCAATTTGTTCGCCTTTTTCATTTCATTTGTTATAATCACGATTGAATTCCGGCAGATGATGTCCTTTTTGGGCAATCGTTTGTGAAAAATCGGATTAACGACGGCTGTATGCCGTCTGGAGGACAGACAAATGAACAAAAAAGCATTTGCGGCTCTCACCGCTGCGACTCTCCTTTTCGCAGGCTGCACATCTGGAAGTGCAAACAGCTCCAGCGCAGCCGGTGAAACCAGCAACACCGCTTACGTAGACCACGACGGTCAGGACGTATCCGCAACCGTTACGAAGAAAGACGGAAAAATCACGGGCGTAACCATCGACGAAACCACCGAAGATGGAAAAACAAAAAAAGAACTCGGTGCCGAGTACGGCATGAAGAGTGCTTCCGGCATCGGCAAGGAATGGAACGAACAGGTTGAATTCCTTGAAAAATACATCGTTGAAAACGGACCAGAAGCCGTTAAACTCGATGCAGACGGCTACGCAGAAGACGAAGACGTGAAAAGCGGATGCACCATTAACCTTTCCGCCATCATGGAAGCCGTTGACGAAGCAGCAGCGAAGTAATTCACTCAAATGCC
>NZ_JBKXLD010000034.1:14336-21198 GCF_047010065.1 Allobaculum sp. | reverse complement strand
CTCTTGAAGAAAGCCGCCGCCGGCGTAATCGTACCAAACAGCTGCCGCTCGGATTCAGCCAGCATGTTCATGTCTACGCAAAAGCCGTCAATCAGGAAGGCAATAGCGATCATGATTCCGCCGCCGACAATAAAGGGAAGCATGTGCGAAACGCCGTTCATCAGGTCTTTATACACCTTGTGCCAGCCGGATTCTTTTTCTTCCGATCCTTCTGCATGCGATGCATTGCCGGATTCGTATACCGGAGCGGCCGGATCCAGGGAGCGTTCGATCAGCTCCTGCGGTTTATGAATTCCATCGGCAACAGCGGTCTGAATCACGCGTTTTCCGTTGAATCGATCCATAGGAACTTTTGTATCGGCCGCAACAATGATTCCATCGGCATTCTGAATGTCGTCCGCCGTCAGTATATTTTTTGCGCCGCCGGATCCGCGTGTTTCCACCTTGACCCGGTATCCCATTTCCTTAGCTTTTTTCTCAATGGACTCTGCAGCCATATACGTATGCGCAATTCCCGTCGGGCATCCCGTAACCGCCACAATATAAGGAACCTTTGCATCCGGATTTGCGCCGGCTGCCGGCTCTTTTTCTGCCGTCGCCGTTTTTTCTGCCGCCGGCTGATCGAGGGCTTCTTCCGCCTCATTGAGCAGATTCAAAAATTCCTCTGGTGTCTGCGCCTTTTTGAGTGCGCTGGAAAGCTCTTCATTCATCAGCATTCTCGACAGCTGGGCCAGCACCTGAAGATGAACGTTTCCGCCTCCGGTGCGGCAATCAGGAACAGAAGATTCACCGGCTGTCCGTCGAGAGAGTCATAATCCACACCGTCTGGAATGACCATGGCGGCCAGACCTGGCTGTTTTACGGCTGCGCTGCGGCCATGGGGAATCGCGATCCCCATGCCCACACCCGTCGTACTTTCTTTTTCCCGGTTATAAACCTGTTCTTCATAGGGAGCGCGCTCTGCGATTTTTCCGCTTTTTTCCATGAGATCAATCGCTTTGCGGATAATTTCGTTTTTATCGGCAGCAGAAGCATGCACATCGATGCTTTCGATTGCCAGCAAATCGCGAATTTTCATGTGTTTTCCTTTCCTCTGCCGGACGATTCCGTCCGTCTTTTTCGCTTAAGGTAAATCGGGTGTCTCTTTGCACATCTGCATCCTGTTTTGAGTAAGGAAAACATCGCAGGCGAACACAGATCCGACGCTTCCGGAAATTCCAGATCGGCCGGCAGGAAAGCAGTGTGCAGTGTATTGAAATCGATCAGAGTGTAAACTGCTGAATCTCGATCAGACTTTCGTTCTGAAGCCGCTGAATATCTTCGTACTGGGCTAGATCGCTGCAGAAGGCGGTAGCCGATCCGCAGTAGACGCCAAGAGCAAGCGCCTCTTTAAGATTCTCGGTATCGAGATAGCCAGCCATAAATCCCGCAACCATCGAGTCGCCCGACCCGACGGAATTGACCAGTTTTCCCTGCGGGCAGGAAGCCGTATAAAACGCGCCGTCCATTCCGGCAAGCAGTGCACCTTTCGCCCCGCGGGAAACCAGAACATTTTTTGCCCCCATGTCCTGAAGTCTGCGGGCCGCCCGGGCAAGGCTTTCGACGGATTCAAGTTTCTGATCAAACAGAGCTTCCAGCTCATCCTGATTTGGCTTGATCAGAAACGGATGCCGCTCGAGGGTATGGAGCAGAAGATCGCCCGTGGCGTCTACCGCACTGAGCACGGAGTCCTTGGTCAGATCGAGCAGATGACGGTAGAACATCGAATCCATTCCAGCCGGAACGCTTCCAGAAAGAATCAGCACATCCTTTTCGTTCAGGCTTCGGATGCGGGTTTTCAGTTTTTCCACGTCCGCCTCACAAAGCTGCAGACCGCATCCGTTGATTTCCGTTTCCCTGCCGGATTTGAGCTTGACGTTAATCCGGGTATAGCCGGCACAGTCGATGAAGTCCTTTTTAAAGCGGCGCTCTTCCAGCATGCGCACAAGTTCCTGTCCGGAAAATCCGGCCACAAATCCAAGGGCTGTATTTTCATGGCCGAGCCGTCCAAGGATCGTGGATACATTGATGCCTTTTCCGCCTGGATACAGTGCGCATTCTTCGGCCCGGTTTGTTTCGCCGGTTTCGAAATGATCGACGCGCATGATGTAGTCCAGCGAAGGATTGGCGGTAAGAGTGTAGATCATGAAGTTCTCCTTTCCTTTTTCCCAGACAGAGATACCGGGACGATCGAGCCTGGCTTACCTCGATTCGCCCAAAACCGCTGTTTGGGCTTCCTGTTTTTCTGATGATCGGTGCAAGTTCGTCACGCCGGACAGAGCTGCTTTGTCCTGAGGGTTTTACTGGATTTCGTCTTCGTTCTCCGAAACCGTTTCGCCCGTGCTTCGAAGAACCAGTCCGGGAAATCCATCCGGAATCTGCGCGTTTTTTTCCGTAATCAGAACGGCCTGTGACAGGTCGCCAAACCGAACGGCCGCGATCTGATCAAACTTGGAAGAATCGGCAAGCACATAGGCTTCCAGCGTTCTCTCCAGCGCCTTTTTCTTTACACTCGCTTCCCGTACATCCGGTGTCAGCAGTTCTCCGTCTTCTGTGACGGCATTGGTCCCAAAAAATCCTTTGGAAAATCGGTACTTGTCCAGAAATTCGAGTGTTTCTTCCCCCACCAGCGCACTGGTGATCGATTTGAGCTCTCCGCCGGTTACGGAAACCGGAACGCCGAGCTCCATCAGCCGTACGGCATGGGAAATGGAATCGGTAATCGCCCGGATCTTCTTTCCGGCCAGCAGAGGAAGGAGTGCTTCCACCGTTGTTCCAGCATCCAGATAAATGGTTTCGCCATCCTGAATCTGCGCGGCTGCCTGAAGGGCAATCGCCTTTTTTTCTTTCTGATGCTGGTCCCGGCGGCTCGCCAGCTGACTGTCGGAAACATGGGTTCTCGGTTTGCAGGTCACGCCGCCGCGTACCCGATGCAGCAGCCCCTGTTCTTCAAGCGCCATCAGATCTCTTCGCAGCGTACTCTCGGACGTCCCGAGCAGATCGAGCAGTTCCTGCTGCGATGCTCTTTCTTTTCCTTTTAAATACTCCAGAATTTTCTCGTGTCTTTCTTCGGTCATCATTTTCTGTTTTCCTTCATTTCTTTTCTATTTCTTTCACCTCTGTTCACCTGGTTTTCTTACAGTGAAATCATACGGCGATGAAAGCGGTTAATCAACCATATTTATTCAAATTTATTCATTAATTTTCTTTTTATCCTTTGATTCCATCTATTTTCGTTCAGTTTCTTTCTTATTTGTTCAAAACTATTCATATATTTCATATTTATCCAAAAGCAGAAACGCTGCATCCGGCCTTGGAAGCCCGCAAAATGGCGTCAAAGGCTCGCTCAGCTCCTTATTTGTTCATAGTACTCCAATAAAGAGCCGCTTTCGTCCAATTCTGAAAGATCGTCCGGAGGAAAGAAAACGGGACGAACGTTCTGTCCCTGGATAATTGGCGGCTTTATCTGACGAAAAAACTGTCCAGAACACGTAAGCCTGTTTTTCGGAATGGAACGGGAAGTTCAGATGCTTCCGGAACCGGTCACGAAGCTTCAGATTTTTAAACAGGAACAAACTCTCTGAATCTCACACATAAATTGCGGGTGTGCTTCGTCACAGCCGGTATTTTCAATTCTGGCCTTTCTCAAATCCGCTTCAGACTGTATCCTGTCTAGTAGACGGATGCCTCCGGGCGAATGGAGGACATCCACATAGATCTTGGAGGATTTATATTTTGAAAAAGACCGTTTATACACTGCTGAGCGCTGCTCTGCTGCTTACCATGGCCGGCTGCTCCAGCAAGCCTGCAGACTCCAGCACTTCGTCTGCAGCCGGATCATCCGCTGTCTCCGACGCTTCCGCCATTACGAGCGAAGGCACTTCTTCCGCGAAAGAAGAACCTGCAGAACCGGCAATTTATGCGGTAGGCGACATTCTCGCCAACACGCCGTTCTCCCGTCAGTCGGTCATCAATCAGCTGATCGACATGGGCTATTCCAAATCCACCGCAGAAAGCGCCGTTGACGAATACGGAGCTGACTGGGTAGAAAACGCGAAAGAAATGCTGAATCGTCTCGACAAGAAAGATCACGACGAAGCGATCCAGACGCTGCTCGACTTTGGTTTCACACAGGAAGAAGCCGAAGCGGCTGTTGAATAAGCTGTTGAATAATTGAAAAGAAGTCATTCCAGTACCAGACCCATTTCAGGCGCTCTGCCCGCTGTTTTTACAGCCGGTCGAGCGCCTTTTCCTGTTTTCAGCTTTCCTTATCATCTTTTTTCTCTTACCTTTTTCCTCTTCCCGCTTCCCTTTCTTTTCTCTCTTTCGTGTCCAGTTTTCAGGGTACCCTTTCTTCCTTGCTCTGGGTATGCGGCTATAAAAAAATCCGTCTGGATTTTGCCGAACAATCGGACAGTCCAGACGGATTACCATTCCTTTTTGAAATGCAGCTTTGAAACACAGCGTTTCGAGCTTAGTTTTTGGCTTTTGCCTGCAGTGACGGCCAGCGGAAGATGGCTTTGTCTTCGACCATCAGACGGCAGATCACCGCGCCAAGCGCGTTGCCAAGCAAAATCCAGAGCAGGTTGAGCGACCATTTCCAGGCCAGCGCCATATAGGCGAAGTCGGCGATGGAGTGTTCAAATCCACAGAGGATAAATACCGTGACGCAAAGGAAGCATCCAGCGTGAAAGCCTCTTTTCCAGGAGCTGACCGCCAGATACATGAGAACGCCGCAAAACGTCCCGTTAATGAGGGCGACATACCAGCTCAGGGCGTCTTTCTTTTCCACCAGTGCCTGCGCGGTTTCAATCACCGGCGTGTTCGTGCGCAGCAGCAGACAGACAATTCCGGCACCGATCAGGTTGCCCAGAAGAATACGGAGAAACGGCAGGTCCTGCTCGCCGAAAAAGCCGATTTTCCCGGTGAAGAGATCAAGCTGATAAATGATGACAAACGCCAGGCCGAAGCCGAAAAAGAGGGCGCCCAGCGGCGCTTCGGCACGAAGGAACAAATACGCGGCAATCGCAATCATTCCGCCGGCCGCAATCGATTTTTTCATGGAAAGCGGCCCTGCTTACGCGTTCATCACCGCTTCGATGGCTTCAAACGTGGCTTTCGGATCCGCTGCCTTAGTAATGGAACGACCGACAACGATGTAATCGCATCCCTGTTCGCGGGCGAATTCCGGGGTGGCGACGCGCTTCTGGTCGTCCTTGGAATCGGTGGCCAGACGAATGCCCGGGGTTACAGTAAGGAAATCTTCGCCGCAGGCTTCCTTGATCGCCTTGGCTTCATGGACGGAGCAGACCACGCCGTCCAGACCGGCTTCCTTGGCCGCTTTGGCGTAGCGAATGACGGAATCGATGACTTCGCCAGGGATGCCCTGCTGTTCGTTCATCGCTTCCTTCGACGTGCTGGTCAGCTGTGTTACCGCGATGACGAGCGGCTTCTTGCCTTCGCCGGCACCGAGTTCAATGCCTTCCTTGGCGGCTTTCATCATTTCGATGCCGCCGGCCGCATGGCAGTTGACGATATCGGCGCCCAGAGCCGCCAGGTTTTTCATGCCGCCTTTTACGGTGTTTGGAATATCGTGCAGCTTCAGATCGAGGAAAACGTCATGACCCATCGCCTTGACTTCACGGACCATGTCCAGACCTTCCGCATACGTCAGTTCCATGCCGATTTTTACGGTGACGGGCTGATCAAACTGGGAAAGGAAATCCAGGACTTCCTGACGGCTGGAAAAATCCAGCGCAATAATTGTTTTGCTCATAAATTCTCCTTCTCTCGCTTTCGTGTTCTTCTGATGTTTCGCCGTTCTGCGCTTTCGAGCGTAGTCGGACAAGCATTTACGGATCGAATCGAGCCAGGCGCAGCAGGTCGCGCCTGGCGGTGCAGTTTTCGATCGCCTTTACTGTATCGAATCCTGTCTGGAAATGACAAAGAATCCAGCTTTCGTACGAAAAAGGGCTTTTCTTCTCCTCGTTTCGCCTCAAAAAAGAAGCCGGCAGTCGACCGGCTTCTTCGTTTTTAAAAGACTTAGTTTTTCGGAAGCGCTTTGCCAATGGCTTCCTTGACCGAGTTCAGACGGTATTTGGCCAGAGCGGCAGGAAGTTCATCGATAATGCGCGGGCATGCCCACGGATCGACCAGATTTTCGCTGCCGATTTCCACAGCGCTTGCGCCTGCGTACAGGAATTCCAGAACATCTTCGGCGCATGTAATGCCGCCGCAGCCGATGATTGGAATGTTTACAGCCTGTGCACAAAGGTAGACCGCACGGATGGCGATCGGCTTAATCGCCGGTCCGGAAAGACCGCCTGTGACGTTGCCAAGCAGCGGTTTTGCGGTGCGCAGATCGATGCGCATCGCCGGAACGGTATTGATCAGAACGATACCGTCAGCACCGGCCTGTTCCACCGCCTGCGCGATTTTCGTGATATCCGTTACGTTTGGCGAAAGCTTCACGTAAACCGGCTTGTCGGCAACGGCCTTCGCCATACGGGTGACTTCCGCAGCCAGTTCGGGATTGGTACCGATGGCCATGCCGCCGGCGGAAACGTTCGGGCAGGAGATGTTCAGCTCAAACGCCTTGATAACGTCCATGCCGCGCAGCTGTTCAATGACCAGCGCGTAGTCCTGCAGACTTGCGCCCGCCACGTTGGCGATGACTTCGGTATCAAACTGTTCCAGAAACGGAAGTTCGCGGGCTTTGACGAATTCCACGCCTCGGTTCTGCAGACCGATGGCGTTGATCATGCCCGACGGAGCTTCCGCGATGCGCGGCAGAGGATTGCCGGCGCGGGGATCGGGCGTAATG